>MWZA01000096.1 GCA_002050455.1 Acidobacteria bacterium 5-1
GTTTTATGCAATCAATGCCGACCCGCAGGAAGGTTCGGGAACCAGACATTTTTATTTCGACTCGACGCTTGGCGTAACCAAACAAACCGAAGAAAGCCGTCCGGCAAAGGCTGACGACCCTTCAATGTAAAGTTTGATGGGTTTATCAAATGATTGGCAGTTTTTGGTTTCCAATCTGAAATTTGGAATTTGAAATTATCTGCGCCGACTTAGCTCAGTGGTAGAGCATTCGCTTCACACGCGAGAGGTCAGAAGTTCAAATCTTCTAGTCGGCATACTTTGTTTTCAGTAGTTTAGGGTATCACTGCAGCTTTCGTTTTGCGTTTCAACTTAATAGAAAACCTGTTGTTGACGAGGAGAATTTATGAAAAAATACTTTTATATTCTGGCTGTAGTTTTGGCTTTTGCCACTCCAAGCAAGGTGTTTTCCCAAACCAATTCCGCAATTAAAACATTAAGGGGATTTGATACTTTGAAGGTTGAAGTCGAACCGCTGGCTCCTGATTTGGAGAAAGCCGGAATAACAAAGGAACAAATACAGACAGATGTTGAAACAAAACTGCGCCGTGCGGGGTTTAAGGTAAAAAAACTGAATGAAACTGTTGCTCCATATGTAATGCTTCACGTTAATGTAAATTCGATTGATAATGGAGTCGGTGGTTTCGCCGTTAGTGTTACTTCTTCAATAAACCAATTTGTTATTTTGGATAGAGATAAATCTATATCTTCGTTAGCCACTACCTGGGAAAGCAAAAGTATTGTTTCTGTTATTAAAGAGAAGGTGCAGGGAATCCGAAATTTTATTAACCTTCAGATGGATATATTCATAAACTCCCATCTCAAAGCTAATGCTTCGACACAAAAGCAGAGCACTAATCTACCGCCCGCTTACACTACTCCGCCGCTTGTTCCAACAACTAAAAAAGGTAGAAAAAATGCAAAACTATCTTGACCAAACTACGCGGCTAAATTTTCTCTCCGCCAATCAGAACCAATTTGATATTTCCTTTCTCGTCAATGGCAACTAAATCCGCGCGTTTGCCGACTTTGATTGAGCCGTGCGTTTGCTCGCGTCCCAAAAGCCGCGCCGGATTCAAACTCGCCATTTTTGAAATTTCAGAGGGCGAAACTCCAAGCGATTGAAACATCTTGAAAGCGTCGAGCATTGTAATCACCGAACCGGCGATACTGCCGCGCTCATTTTGTGTTTTGCCGCCCGCGACGGAAATTTTTTCGCCCCAGATTTCAAAATCGCCGTCGCCCAAACCGGTTGGCGAAACCGAATCGCTGATGAGTATTAAATTTTCCGAAGTTTTGTAATCAAAGGCGAATTTGAGCATTTGCGGATGCACGTGAACGCCGTCGGCGATAATATCAAAAGTAACTTCCTTTTTCGCTAAACCCCAACCGACCACGCCGATTTCCCGATGATGAAGTCCGGTCATCGCGTTAAAAAAATGCGTCAGATGTTTCGCGCCTGCGTTAAACGCATTTTCTAAAGTCTGAAAATCCGCCTTTGTATGCCCGATTGAAACAATCCAATCTTGTTTTCTAAGTTCCTTAATAAGTTCGATTCCGTTTTCAACTTCCGGCGCAAGCGTCGTCAAATGAATGCCGTTTTTGAGTTTCGGCAAATTTTCGACTTCATCGCCGGTTTTGAACGATTTAAAAAACTGCGTCCGCAACGCGCCGCACATTTTTTCGCTGACAAACGGTCCTTCGTAATGAACGCCTAAAACTCGCGCCGCCGGTTCGCGCCCGTCCTGAGTCTGCATTAATTGGTCAATTGCTTTGATTGTTTTCGCATAATTTTCATCCGTATCCGGCACAAGCGTCGGCAGCCACGCCGTTACGCCTTTTGCTGCCAGAAATTTAGAAGCCTTATGCAAATCATCGGCGTTTGCGTTGTTGACATCAATGCCGATTGCACCGTGATTGTGAATATCAATAAATCCGGCGTAAAGCTCCGCGTCTTGTAAATCAAAAACTTGCTCAGAACTGATGTCTATAATTTCATTTTCGGATAATATCTGACTAATTCGATTATCTTGAATCAAAATTGATTTTTTTTCGGCTGTTTGATTTTGGGAAATGATTGCTGCATTTTTTAATAAGACGGGCGAGTGTTTCATACAAATCTTGATACGTCTTTTCTGTTAAGTTGTCAAATGTTTAGCAAATAGTTCAAAATACGTTTGTGAAAACAAATTTTCGTCTGCTTCGGTATTCTTTAATTTTCATTGTGTGCCTGCTTTTGGGGCAGGTGAATTTTGCTCAAACGGACGCAAAACCTCAATTGCAGGAAGGTTTAACTCTTTTACAAAATCAAGATTTCGAGACAGCAATCGTTAAATTTCAAACAATTCTGCAAGCCGAGCCAAATAATGATAAGGCGCGGCACGGTTTGGCAATAGCTTTAATCGGAACGGAAAAATTTGCGGAAGCCAGCCGCGAGATTGCTAAACTGCTTGCTCGTGCGCCGCAAAACGCTCAATTTTTAGAAATGGCGGCGCAAAGTTTTTGGCAGCAGAAACGCTTTGCCGAAGCTGAAGTCGTGCTGCGTAGACGGCTTGTTTTAGGAGATGAACGCGCCGCGATTTGGGCTTTGTTCGGCGATACGCTCGACGCGCAAAAAAAGACTGCTGAAGCGGCGACGGCTTACGAAAAAGCGGTTAAACTTGCGCCGGAATCGATAGATTTACGTTACGCGCTCGGCTCTTTATACTGGAAACAAATTCGTTACCGTGATGCCGAAAATGAATATTTGGAGATTTTGAAGCGACAGCCGGACGAACCACGCGCTTCTTTTAATTTAGGCGACATTTATTTGACTAACGGAAACGCCGTCAAAGCCTTACCGTATCTGAAGAGGGCAGCCAAGGCTTTTCCAAATGAATACGACACTCATTTTGCTTTGGGGCGAGCGTTTTTGGCAACTCGGCAATTTGAACAGGCAATTGCCGAATTTCAAATTGCCGTCAAACTGCGTTCGGACATTCCTGAAGGTTATTTCCAATTAGGTCTCGCTCTGCAGCGTTTTGGACGGCGCGAAGAAGCAAAGACCGCTTTTCGGAAAGCTCAAGATTTGCAAAATGCTAAACGCGCATCTGAGAAAGTAACCAATCCAAAGAATTAGCGACGATAGTTAAAACGAAAAAGAAAGTCCGCCTCAAGTTTTTTCAACCGAGGCGGACTTTTTAGCGGATGGCGGATTTCAGCTTCAAAATTTTAGAAGTAGAATTTCACGCCGAACTGAAACTCGCGCGGCAGACGAGTCGAAGTCGGTCGTCCGAAAGACGAGTTCAATAAAATATCCGTTCCGGTCGTCGGTCGTGCCGCACTAACTCCGGTGAACTGGGTATTATTGAATAAATTAAAACTCTCGGCTCGCAACTGCAAATAAACTGTTCTCTCAGTGTTGAAATAAAATTGTTTCGACAAAGCAAGATTGGTTTGATTACGTCCGGGCAAGCGGGCAAAGGCTCTGCCTAAATTACCGAATTGTCCGAGCGGAGCAATTTCAAAAGCCAGCGGGTCAAAAACGAAAGGCAAGCCTGATACCGGGTCAATCGTTCCCGCCAAACCGCCGCGCGGATCGCTGATGACGTTTGGATAAATACCGCGTGTTCCACTTGCTTGGTCAGTTGTGGAGATAACCACGCGCGGAACCGGCGCGCCGGATTCGATATTTGTGATACCCGAAACTTGATAACCGCCGAGCAGCAAACGGACTAAAGCGTTTGATGAATTACGGAAAAACGGTATTTCATAAACATAGCTCGCGCTGAAAACGTGTGGGCGCGAAGTTCTCGCTTCAGCATATTCCTGCCGCAAATCAAACGGATTCTGCGGGTCATCAATCGCGTCGCGGTCATTGGTCGAATCGGTTAAATTTTTGCTAAAGGTATATGCCAAAGTGATGGTAAAACCTCTCGCTAAACGATAATTGAACGATGACAACAAGCCATTATAGCGCGATTTTGCACTTGTTTCGTAATAAAGTATATTTGAAAATCCAATAAACGGACGATTTGCATTGATGTTCGCCGCGCCGACGCGCAGCACATCCGCCGGAGTAACAAAGTTGATATTGCGCCGACGTATCAGATGGTCGCCTTTTGTTCCGACATAGCTAATGTCAACAACGGCGTTTCTGAAAACTTGGCGTTGAATACCGACTGAATAGACTTGCGCTTCCGGCGTGCGGAAATCCGGCGCGATAGCCCCGCCGATACCTAAATTTCTTGCCGGAAAAGTCGCTCCAATAACCGAACTGCCGCCAAACGGGTCGGGATTTGAGAACGTAATTACATTCGTCGGAGTACTGGTGAACGAAATAGCCGTGTTGACCGGCGGCGTAAAGAACGTCGCGTTTTCAAAAATA
>MWZA01000092.1 GCA_002050455.1 Acidobacteria bacterium 5-1
CTTGTTTTCTTCGCGGTTCGGCGTTATAATGCACCTAACGACTTCCAATAATTTGACCTGTAAAAAAAGTTCCAGCGACATCTTCGCCCTAGCCTGCCGAAAAAGTCTTGGATTTTTTCAGACAAAGTTTTGACATTTTTCTGATATGAATGAAGGGGTGGAAAACAAAGGTTTTATCTACGAATTCGGGAAGTTTGTGCTTGACCCGCAGGAGAGAGTTTTGCTTGCCGACGGCAAACCCATTCATCTCGCCGACAAAATTTTTGACACGCTTCTGCTCTTGATTCAACACAACGGGCGGCTTTTGACGAAAGACGAAATGATGTCCGTGCTCTGGACAGAATCTTTTGTCGAGGAAAGCAATCTGGCGAAAAATATCTCGCGCCTGCGGAAAATTTTGAACGCGGACGGCGTTGAACTTATCGAAACTTTGCCGAAACGCGGCTATCGTTTTTTGGCGGATGTGAAGGAAATTGACGGCGAAACGAGTCTGTTGGTTCGCCGAAACTTGCGAGTCAAAATCACTCAAACCGTTGAAGATGAGTCGCCCGATGTGCAATTTGGGATTGCGGATTTCGGCTTGGTTGATGACAAAAAGGAAATTCCGCAATTCGCAATCCACAATCAGCAATCGAAAAAGGTCGTTATTGCGCTCGGCATTTTGTCGGTTCTGATAATTTCAGCTTTGGGATTTTACTTTTGGAAGCGCGAGAAATCAGTTGTTCATACCGAAGTCGGAGCAATTCGTCTGACCGACAATCTGCAAAACGAGATTCGCCCGTCTTGGACAAAAGACGGACGAATTCGCTTTTTACGCATCGGCAGCAACAAGCAGCCGGAATCCTTGATAATGAACGCGGACGGCACGAATCAAACCGTAATCAAAGATTTTAATAACTTGGATTACGGCTTTTGGTCGCCCGACGGAAAGAAAGTGATTTTTGTGAAACAAGGCGACAAAACCGCTTTTTATCTCGCCGACGCTGACGGCGCAAATGAGATTCCACTGCCGTTTTTCGGCGGTAATTTCGATTGGTCGCCCAACAGCCGAAAAATCGTTCATCAAAAAAATGTTAGTGTCGAAAACCCGGATATTTTCGTTTATTCGCTCGACACAGGCAAAAGCGAAAATGTTTCAAACAATCCGGCGTTTGATGCCGACCCGAATTTCTCGCCCGACGGCAAGCAGATTGTTTTTGCGAGCCTGCGCGACGGAAACGCCGAAATTTATTTGATGAATTCGGACGGAAGCGATGTCCGGCGGCTGACAAGTCATCCGGCTTGGGATAGTCATCCGGTTTTCTCACCCGACGGCACGACCGTCGCTTTTTCTTCAGACCGCGAGCGCGAAAACTCTGACATTTATTTGATGAGCGCGGACGGCGGCACGGTCAAACGCTTGTCCGATTGGCAAACAGCCGAATATGTCGAACCCGGCTGCTGGTCGCCCGACGGCACAAAAATCGCTTTTGTTTCCGACCGTGACGGCAGCGATGATATTTTTGTCGTCAGCGCGGAAATTTATCGTCCTCGACTTGTTTTGGCGGATGAATCAAGCAATCTTCAATTCCCGACGCTCTCGCCGGACGGCAAACAAATCGCGTATCAAGCCGAAATCGAAAACAAACGCGGCGAGCTTCGCATTTTTGATGTGGAAAGCAAACAAACCCGCGTTGTTCAAAAAACCGAAAACGCCGACATTACGCCCGTTTTCTCACCCGACGGCGAATGGATCGCTTTTCAAAACCGCATCGAATCAAACACCGAAATTTGTTTGATAAAACCCGACGGAAGCCGTTTGACGAATTTGACAAACAACGCGGCGCGAGATGTCAACCCGGCGTTCTCGCCCGACGGCAAGCAAATCGTTTTCTCTAGCAACCGCGACGGCAACTACGGCTCTTATCAACTTTATACAATGAATTCAGACGGCAGCAATCAACACCGAATTTATGAAAGCAAAGCTATGAGCCTCGCGCCCGCATGGTCGCCCGACGGCAAACAAATCATCTTCACCAACGACAAGGAAGACGGAGCAATCGGCAATTTCGAGATTTTCAGAATTGAACTTGAAACCGCCGAATCTGAAAAACGCCTGACTTTTCGTCGTCGTTCCGATTCGCAGCCCGTTTTTTCGCCGGACGGAAAACATATCGCTTTCGTCAGCAACACGGACGGAAACGCGGAGATTTATTTGATGAGTGCGGACGGCACAGGGCTTTTTCGCATTACAAGAAATCAAGCCGAAGATACCACGCCGCAGTTTTCCAAAGACGGCAAGAAGATAATTTTCAGTAGTAACCGCACCGGAAAATTTGGAATTTACGAGATAGATTTTTTTGATTATTAAAAGTTTGCACACGTTTCCAAAATTATTTGTTTTAAATTTGGTCATTCAAAAAAGAGTTGTTAGGACTAAAAGAATAACATTAATTACACCGAATAAAATTGAGAACAGCCAAATAAACCAACGTTTGGTTGAATGAGATTGATAGTTAAAACTCGCCATCATTTCGGATTCCAGATTTTTGGTATCTTCAATATCAGGAAATTTCAAGCGACAAAGGCAATAAGCGGTAAAAAGTCCAAAACCGAAAGGAAACCCAAGAATGCTTATTCCTAATTTGTCGCTTAAACCAAAAATCAAACTAAAGCCTTTGTATACAAGGTTTGGTATTACGATAACGCTAAACCAAGCAACGATATTTCCTATGATACAAATCCAGAGAAAACGAAAAAGGAGTCGTTTGCTGCCTAAATCTTCGACAATTTGCGAATAATTGGCAGCTATTTTTCCATTTTCTTTTTCGGATTTTTTTGTTTCCCAAACATATTTATTTTGCCCGCGACATAATAACGAGTTCCGGCTTCATTGCTTCGATTGAAACCTGCCGCGCAACTTCTTCGGCAACCATGCGAAAGGCTTTGGCTTGCGGCGAATCGGGATTTGAAACAACAACCGGAATACCTTTATCGCCGCTTTCGCGGACTTCGATGCCGAGCGGAACTTCACCTAAAAACGGAACGCCCATTTCGTCGGCAAATTCGCTTCCGCCGCCTTTGCCAAAAATATCGTAACGATTGTTTGTGTCGGGCGCGATAAAATAACTCATATTTTCGATAACGCCCAAAATCGGAACGGCAACTTGTTCAAACATTTTCAAGGCACGTCGAACATCGGCAAGCGAAACAAGCTGCGGAGTCGTTACCAAAACCGCGCCCTGCACCGGAACGAGTTGCGCCAAGGATAACTGCACGTCGCCTGTTCCGGGCGGCATATCAACGATTAAATAATCGAGTTCGCCCCAATTAACATCGCCCAAAAATTGCCGCACAATGCCGTGAAGCATCGGACCGCGCAAAACCATCGGTTTGTCGGGCGGCGCAAGTAAAGCCATCGAAATTACTTTTACGCTATGCGCTTGGATTGGAACGATTTTACCATTCACGGCTTCGGGTTGTTTATGCGCCACGCCTAACATTAACGGAACATTCGGACCATAAACATCTGCGTCCATCAAACCGACTTTCGCGCCGTCAATCGCCAGCGAAACCGCAAGATTTACCGCAACGGTTGATTTACCGACACCGCCTTTTCCTGATGAAACCGCGATAATGTTTTTCACATTCGGCAAAGTCATATTATTGGCGACGCCGCGACCTTTCGGCACTTCCGCGTCCATCGTAACTTTAACGTTTCCAATGCCTTCCAATGCGCCGACTAATTCGTTTGCCTGCGCTTCCATCTGTTCTTTGACCGGACAGGCGGGCGTGGTCAAAACAATCCGAAACGAAACATCGCCGCCTTTGATTTCCAAATCTTTTATAAAGCCGAGTTCCACAATGTCTTTGTGCAAATCGGGGTCAATAATCTGTCTTAAAGCGTCTAAAACTGCTTGTTCTGTCATTTGGCTCATAGTTCTAAATCACTGATTTTTAAAGTTTATTTCTAAACTTATATTTTCTCAAAATTGCGCTCGATTGTCGAATTATTAGATTTTTGAAAATTTTTGCTGCACTTGGCAGCATTGCGCTTGAAGCCTTGCAAGCAATTGGGTATTATCAATCTGCGTTGAAGAAAGATGTCGGAAAAATTCTCTCTCAAAGTTCCGGCGAAAACGATTGAATAAAGAAACATCTTAACTGCGCCGCTAAATCAATAAAACTATCAAGGAGTTTCGGGTGAAATGAAAATCAAAATAATTCTCTTAATGTTGCTTTTAACTGTTCCGACCATTGCAATTACAAAGAAAAGCGAATATATCGGCTATAAACATAAAGGCGTAAAATATGGCGAAACTCCTTGATAGTTTTATTGATTTAGCGGCGCAGTTAAGATG
>MWZA01000046.1 GCA_002050455.1 Acidobacteria bacterium 5-1
GGATAGGCAAGATAAACAGGATAAAGACCAGCATTTGGCTGTGTTTATCTGTAGACAATTACTTTCCAAATCTTTGCGTCCTCCGCGTCCTCTGCGGTTAATCTTCTTTGTTTTCCTTGCTTGTTTTTCTGATGCAATGTAAATTAGCGCAAGGTTTGTTCAAAACTCTTCCCCATTTTACAAAACTTCGGAGGCTTGGTTTTCGGCTATGACAAATAATCCATTCTTGGCAATTTTTCGCCCCTTTATTCCGGCGCGTGTCAATATGCGCGAGCTGACGGTGATGCCGCTGATTGTCGGCACAATTTTGGGCGTTATTTTCGGCGCGTCGTCGCTGTATCTTGTCCTAAAAGTCGGTTTGACGGTTTCGGCTTCGATTCCCGTCGCCGTGATTTCGATAACGCTTTTCCGCATACTTTCAAAACTCGGCTTGCGTGATGCGACAATTTTGGAAAACAACATTGTGCAGACGGCTGGCTCGGCAGGCGAATCAATCGCCTTCGGCATTGGCGTAACGATGCCCGCGATTTTGATTCTCGGTTTTGACCTCGAATATACGCGCGTGATGCTCGTTGCCGTTCTCGGTGGTCTGCTTGGAATTTTAATGATGATTCCTCTGCGACGTGCGCTGATTGTCCAGCAGCACGGATTTTTGAAATACCCGGAAGGCACGGCTTGTGCCGAAGTTTTGAAAACGGGCGCAAACGCCGAATCAAAAGCCGCTGCCAATGTTGACACGAATACGGATTTGTCTGCCGCGACCAAAGGAGGTTTAATTATTTCGGCGGGCTTTGCCATCGGATTTTTGTATAACTCGGTAATGCAGGTTTTCAAAGGCTGGAACGAATATCCGACAAAGGAATTTGACGCGCCGTATCGAGGTGCTTCGGTTTCGCTCGAAAACAATCCCGCGCTTTTGGGCGTTGGTTACATCATTGGACCGCGCATCGCCGGAATTATGTTCGGCGGCGGCGTGTTGGCGTATCTCGTTCTGATTCCGATGATTAAGTATTTCGGCGCGGGTTTAGCCGCACCGCTTGCGCCGGAAACGACAAAACTCATCAGCGAGATGAGCATTTCGGAGATTCAAAGAGCGTATATTCTGTATATCGGCGCGGGCGCGGTGGCGGCGGGCGGAATTATTAGTTTGTTTCGTTCGCTGCCGACAATCTGGCACGGACTTAAAGGCGGACTCGCCGATCTGCGCGGTTCGCAGATTGCGGAAGGCGAAACGCTGCCGCGCACTGACCAAGACCTTTCGTTAAAATGGGTTGTCATCGGTATTTTGGCACTGATTGTCGTGATAACGCTTGTGCCGTCTTTGAAAATGAATTTGCTCGGCGCGGTTCTGATTATCATTTTCGGCTTTTTGTTTGTAACGGTTTCTTCGCGTCTGACAGGTGAAATCGGCTCGTCGTCAAATCCGATTTCGGGAATGACGGTTGCCACTCTTTTGCTGACAAGTCTGGTATTTTTGCTCCTCGGTTGGACAGAACCTGACCCGTATTTTGTAACTGCTTTGAGCGTCGGCGGAATTGTCTGCATCGCCGCGTCAAACGGCGGCACGACTTCGCAGGATTTGAAAACCGGCTTTTGGGTCGGCGGAACGCCTTGGAAACAACAGATTGCAATTCTTGTCGGCGCGTTGATTTCCGCGTTGTTATTAGGTCCGATTTTGATTCAGCTAAATAATGCTTCAACCGTTTATCAAAGAGTTTTGCCCGACACTTTTGCCGCCGGTTTTCAAGTTCCCGAACAAGAATTACTCCGCGATAACGGGCAATTAAAATCTGAAAAAGTTCAAGGCATTCAAAACATTTCCGACACCGACACTTACCGCGTTTGGCACAACACCGACCCGCAAAACGGGCAAGTCGGGCGTTTTTTAGTTAACACGCAGGGCAAACCGGTTTATCTGGTTGACCCGGGAATTAACGGCGTAATTGATAAAGTTCAGACCGGCACGGACGAAAGCGGCAATCCCGTTTTTCAAAATGTGCAGAAATACAGCGCACCGAAAGCGACCTTGATGAGTTACATTATCAAAGGCATTTTGAGCCAGCAGCTGCCGTGGGGTTTGGTTTTGCTCGGCGTGATGATTGCCGTAACTTTGGAACTGTGCGGGCTTTCATCGCTGGCTTTCGCCGTCGGTTTATATCTGCCAATTTCGTCTTCCGCGCCGATTTTTATCGGCGGAATGGTGCGCTATTTTGTTGACATCGGACTGCGTAAGCGTCTGGTGCATAAAAATCTGACCGAAGAAGAAATTATTGCCGAAACCGATAAAAGTCCCGGCGTTCTGCTCGCTTCGGGTTACATCGCGGGCGGCGCACTGGCGGGAATTTTGCTGGCGATTGCTTCGGTTTCGCTCGCCGATACGCTCGGTGCATTTGAAAAATGGTCGGAAGCAACTAATCCGTTTTTTGACGGACCAAACGCCGCTTGGCTCGGGATGCTGCCATTCTGGCTGCTGGCACTTCTCCTTTATTATGTTGGCAGTGAAATGATTTTCGGGAACAACAAACGATTAAGTGAAAGTAGATAAATCAAATTCCAGATTCCAAATTCCAGATTTCAGAGTTCAAACAAAAAATTTGGAATCTGGAATCTGAAACTATGCCGCGTAAACATTTTTGCAACACATCCGTAACAGTAACAATCTAATTTCCCAAAAATTCAAGGAGAAAAAAATGAGTAAATTTAAATTTGTGGTCGCTTTGACCATATTGTTGTCGGTTTGGACATCCGCGCTGGCGCAAAACAAAGGTTTTGACATTAGCCGAATGGATAATTCAGCAGAAGCCTGCACCGACTTTTTTCAGTTTGCCAACGGAACATGGCTTAAAAATACGGAAATTCCCGCTGCTTATTCGCGTTGGGGAAGTTTTAATGTCTTGGCGGAAAATAACCGCAATATCTTAAAGGAAGTTGTCGAAAACGCTTCCAATTCAAAAGCCGCTGTCGGAACTGACGGGCAACTTATCGGTGATTATTTTGCTTCGTGTATGGACGAAGCCGCGATTGAACAGGCGGGCATTAAACCGCTGAATCCATATTTTAATCAAATCAATAAAATCAAAAATATAACAGATTTACAGCGTCAGATTGCACTGATGCACAATCAGGGAATTCCGGTTCTTTTTGGTTTTGGCGGCAGTCCCGATTTGAAAAACAGTTCGATGGTGATTGCCAATGCCGGACAAGGCGGATTGAGCCTGCCGAACCGCGATTATTACACGAGCGGCGACGAAAAATCGCAGGAAACACGCGAGAAGTTCCGTCAATACTTGAGAAATATGTTTCAGCTTCTCGGCGATAACGAGGAAGAAGCCCGTTCACACGCCTTTGCCGTGATGCAGATGCAGATGCGCCTTGCAAATGCTTCAAAAGCTCCGGTTCAACTGCGCGACCCGCTTGCACGTTATAACAAAATGTCACTTGAAGAAGCGGCGAAACTTACGCCGAATTTTTCTTGGACGCATTATATGCAGACGCGCAGTGTTCCGACCGTTTCGGAAATCAACATCGGTCAGCCTGATTTTTTCCGAGAAATGAACACGATGATGAAGGATATTTCGATACCGGAATGGAAAACTTATCTGCGCTGGATGTTGATAAATTCAGCCGCGCCGCAGCTTTCAAAGGCTTTTGTTGACGAAAATTTCAATTTTTACAGCAAATATCTGCAAGGCACAAAAGAACAACAACCGCGCTGGCGGCAGTGTGTGGCGGCAACCGACGGCGCAATTGGCGAAGCACTCGGACAGGAATTTGTCAAAAAAGCCTTCACGCCGGAAGCCAAAGCGCGAATGGAGGAATTGATTGACAATCTTTTCGCCGCGTTCCGCGAACGACTCGGCAAACTCGATTGGATGGGCGACGACACAAAAAAGGAAGCGTTTAACAAACTTTCGACCTTCAAACGTAAAATCGGTTATCCCGACACGCTGCGCGGTTACAAAGGTTTAAAGATTGACCGCGATTCTTATTTTATGAATTCGGTGCGCTCCGACCAACTCCAGATTGAGCGTAATTTGCAGGACATCAATAAACCGGTTGACCGCACGCGCTGGGGAATGACACCGCCGACGGTCAACGCTTATTATTCGTCGCTGCTCAACGAAATCGTTTTTCCCGCCGGAATTCTGCAGCCGCCGTTCTTTAATTTTTCGGCGGACGACGCGATAAATTACGGCGCAATCGGCGGTGTCATCGGACACGAAATTACGCACGGATTTGATGACCAGGGCAGTAAATTCGATGCGGAAGGCAACTTCAAGAGTTGGTGGACCGACCAAGAC
>MWZA01000047.1 GCA_002050455.1 Acidobacteria bacterium 5-1
AATCTGTGGTCATACGGCGAGCGGATGATTGTTCTGCCCGTCATCGAAACGGGATTGTTGCCTTTCGCTCAACTGACGTTGCTCGTGCCGGCGGCGATTTGGCTGGCGAAAAAATTCAAAAGTATCTAATTGATAATTTGAGGAGAAATTTGATGAAAAAGAAAATAAGTTTGAAAGGCTTTTCGGTTGCCGTGTTGATTCTGGCAGTCGTCGGCGTAATAGGTTTTAGTTTTTATACGAGCGTATCCGCGCAAACCGACCAAGTAAAAGCGGTGACGGATGTTTTGACGCGCGAAGCGGCGGCGGTTGAAAAAGATGATTTGGCAACACTCGACAAAATCTGGGCAAACAGCGAAGATGTTACGGTCTTTGAAAGCGGACACGCCAATTACGGCTGGACGGATTACCGCAACAACCATCTCGCGCCGGAACTCAAAGAATTCAAAAACACGAAATACGCATTTTCCGATTTAAAAGTGAAAACTTCGGGAAATTTAGCACTGGCGACGTTCAAATATACGCTTTCCGCCGACATCGGAACGCGGCACGTTGACACGGGCGGACTCGGCACTGCCGTTTTGGAAAAACGCGACGGACGCTGGCAAATCGTGCATTGGCATTCGAGTGCGCCGCGCCGACAGCCTTCGCCCACCCCGCAGCCGCAGCCGAAAAGCTAGGTTTGTCTGGAAATGTCAGGACAAACGCTTGAGATGCGCGCTAATTTCGTCGGCGAGTTCGCGCCGCGCCTGCGGAGACAAATCCTGTGCGACGACGGCTTCGCCGAGCGCGACGAGATGTTTGTGCAGCATATCAATTTGCACGCGGCGCAGGGCGTTGATGATTGCCGAGATTTGATGCGTGATGTCGAGACAGTTCCGTTCGGACTCAATCATTTTTTGCAGCCCGCGTGCTTGTCCTTCGATGCGCCGCAGACGCGGCAGTTGATTCCGGTGTTCGGTTTCCCCGATTTTCGACGTTGGTTTCTCTTTGCGATTTTTGCTGTTTGCCAAATTCGCAGCCTCCTTTGTTTATTAAGGGACACGGCGATTAAGACGAGCCGCTTTCAGGTTGACTCTGAAACGCTTCGTCGGTAAAAAGGCAGCGGAAGTGTCGCCACCGCTTCCGCTGCTTAGAAAGATAACACATTTATCGCCGGATAGCTTTGCCCGGCAAAAACCGGCAATCTTTTTCTTTAAAAAAGTTGACAACGATAATTGGAAAGTTGTAAGATTGAATATACACTGGTAAGGTATATAATTCGGCGAACAGAAGCGGCTATGATAAACCGATTATCATAGAAATTCATTCGCCGCTGGAAAAGTTTTCGCGGATGTGAAAATTTTTAATAACAAGGAGGTCAATAATTTAATGGCAAAGCAAGTTGACCCGGTTTGCGGAATGCAAGTCGGGGAACAAGATGCCGCCGGACGAGCCGAATACGAGGGAACGACGTATTATTTCTGTTCGTCCGCGTGTCAGCGGAAATTTGAAGAAAATCCGGCTGAGTATGCGAATCAATCACAGGAGCGTTGAGGCAAATTTTAAAAGATTTGCCCGACGCTTTTTTCATTTAACCATCAACGATTTTGGCGTTGAAAATTACAAGGAGAAAAAGTAAAAATGTCACACGAAAGGAGTCAAGAGATGCAAACTTGTATTGATAATTGTCAAAATTGTCACACCGTCTGTTTGGAAACAATCGCGCATTGTTTGGAGACGGGCGGCAAACACGCCGAAGCGAGTCATATCAAATTGCTGCAAGACTGCGTGCAAATTTGTATGACGAGCGCGGATTTTATGATTAGAATGTCGGATTTCCACCCGCAAACGTGCGGCGTGTGCGCCGACATTTGCGAAGCGTGTGCTAAGGAATGCGAAGGTATGGCGGACGGCAATGACTTTATGGCGCGTTGTGCGGAAGCCTGTCGGAAATGTGCGGAGAGTTGCCGTGAAATGTCGTCATCGGCATCTTCGGCTTCAATGTAAATTTTGCAACTGCGGATTTGGGTCGGATTTGTTAAACCTTCCGACCCGAATTCATTTTATAGTCAATTATGATAACGGCAAATATTCTCGCCAAAAAATCAAACGTTTCGCTTTTTACGGTTCGTCATTACACACGAATCGGTTTGCTGAAACCGTCGCGCAATACGAGCAACGGCTACAAAATTTATCAGCCTTCGGACACGACGCGCCTGCGTCTTATCGTCGCGGCAAAAGCATTGGGCTTTACGCTTCACGAAATCGCGGAAATTCTGGACGAAGCCGTGCGCGGCAATTCGCCCTGCCCGCTTGTTAGGGAAATTATCGAACGCCGTATTGAAGAAAATCGCCGCAAAATCGAAGAACTGAAAAAGCTGCAAAAGAAAATGGAAAATGCCTTGAAAGACTGGAAACAAATGGATAATTCGATGCCGAACGGCGATTCCGTCTGCCATTTAATCGAATCGGTGGCGGAAGTTGCAAAGACCGCTTGACTTGACACTAACTATCAGGTTGTGAGCTGTTATTAGTAAGCCGGGAAGAGTTTTTAATCCGGCTCTAAAATAAATGCTAAAGAGAGGCTAGATATGACGGAAGAACCTAAAACAAAAGCGAAGTTGGAATTTACCGACCCCGTTTGCGGAATGCAGGTAAGGGCGGAATCGGCGGCGGCGAGTTTGCAGTTTAACGGCGAAGCGATTTATTTTTGCAGCAAAAGCTGTTTTGAAACATTCAAACGGCAAAATAATATCCAAGATTCACCTGCGCAAGACAATCAAATCACACTCAATAAAAAGTTTGAAGATCCAATGCGAATTGATAAAAACGGAACGCATATTGACCCGATATGCGGGATGACGGTCAATCCCGAAACAACCGCCGGAAGTTTTCAGCACGAAGGTCGGACTTATAATTTTTGTTCAAAAGGCTGTCTGCAAAAGTTTATTGCACAAACCGGCGGCGGAAATGCAAAAGAAACTCACGCACATCACGGCGGGCAAACAAAGGCAGTTTCGCACGGCGCAATGCTTGCCGCACCTGAAGGTGAATTTGTTGACCCGGTGTGCGGAATGTCGGTCGCGCCGGAAACAGCCGCCGGAAAATACGATTTTGAGGGTAAAACATATTATTTCTGTTCGACTGGCTGCTTAAGTAAATTCCGCCAAAATCCGCGTGCGTTTCTCGAAGAAAAAAAAGAAGAAAAACTTGAAGCCGAAAGCGCGGGCGTTGAATACACTTGCCCGATGCACCCGGAAATTGTGCAAATCGGACCCGGAAGCTGCCCGATTTGTGGAATGGCACTTGAACCGAAAGTTCTGACTTTGGACGATAAACCCGACCCGGAATATCTGGATATGAAGCGGCGTTTTTGGATTTCCGCCGTTTTGACGATTCCGGTTTTTGTGCTGGCAATGGCGGAGATGCTGCCGAACTTTCACGAAATCGTGCCGCCGAAACTTTCTCTGTGGATTCAGTTTGCAATGGCTACGCCGGTTGTTTTATGGGGCGGATTTCCTTTTTTCCAACGTGCTTGGGCTTCGATTAAAAACTCAAGCCCGAATATGTTCACGCTGATTGCAATCGGAACGGGCGCGGCGTATTTGTTCAGCCTTTTTGCATTGTTTTTTCCCGATTTGTTTCCGGCTTCGTTGCGAAATGAACACACCGGGCTAATCTCCGTATACTTTGAAGCGGCGGCAGTCATTACAACTTTGGTTTTACTCGGACAGGTTCTTGAGCTTCGCGCACGCAGTCAAACTTCGAGCGCAATAAAAGAACTTCTCGGACTTGCGCCCGAAACGGCAATCGTCGTTTTTGACGACGGCAGCGAAGAAGAAATCGCGCTCAAAGATGTGCAAATCGGCGCGAAACTAAGGGTCAAAGCCAACGAAAAAATCCCGACCGACGGTACGGTTTTGGAAGGCGAAATTTCCATTGACGAATCAATGGTAACGGGCGAATCAATTCCGGTTGAGAAAACGGCGGGCGACAAAGTTATCGGCGGAACAATCAACGGCAGACGCGCATTTTTAATGAAAGCAGAAAAAATCGGCAGCGACACGCTGCTGGCGCAAATCGTCCGAATGGTCGGCGAAGCGCAGCGTTCACGCGCTCCGATTCAACGTCTGGCGGATGTCGTTTCGGCTTATTTTGTTCCGGCGGTTATTGTCGTGGCAATCGTCGCGTTTGCGGTTTGGATGATTTTCGGCAGCTTCAGCTATGCTCTGGCGGCGGCGGTTTCGGTTTTGATTATTGCTTGTCCGTGCGCTTTGGGACTTGCAACGCCGATGTCAATTATGG
>MWZA01000108.1 GCA_002050455.1 Acidobacteria bacterium 5-1
TCTATATCCAAGCCATCGAGAATAACGATTATCGGACTTTGCCCGGCGGAATTTTCAACAAAGGTTTTGTTAAATCCTTTGCCAAATATGTCGGAATTGAGGAACAAGAGGCTTTACAAGATTATAGAGCGGTGAGATGCGAGTCTGTTCAGCAACTTCGCTGATAGTTATATCCCGCGCTTCCCGCGCTTGCCGCAGTTTTTCGCCAAGAGTTAATGACATTTTGTCTATATTATCGCGTCCCTTACGGTTTGAAAGCCAAAATTGGTCTTAAAGTTGAAATATATCGTTGTTAAAGCGAAAATGTCAATTGTTTCAAACCGTTTTATTGTTAAGTTTCATGCTTGATTATTTTACAACGGGCGTGTTACGTTTAGCATTTACCGAATCTTGTATTAAAATAAATAAACAAACTTTTAAAAGTGAGGAACTAAAGAATGAGCCTTGAAGCACTCGGAATGGTTGAAACCAAAGGTTTCGTCGGTGCAGTCGAAGCGGCGGATGCGATGGTCAAAGCCGCCAATGTTCAATTAATCGGCAAAGAATATATCGGCGCGGGTTATGTAACAATTTTTGTGCGCGGCGATGTCGGCGCGGTCAAAGCGGCGACAGATGCGGGCGCGGCGGCGGCGCGTCGCGTCGGTGAATTGATAAGCGTCCACGTTATTCCGCGTCCGCATGGCGAAGTCGAAAGAGTTCTGCCAAAAGGAGTCGGTTACAGTCCCGACGAAAAAGCATTGCAAGGCGGCGGTTCACGCGGGCAGTTAAGTTCGGGCAATGCGAGCGGTTCAGCTTCCGAGCAGATGGCGCAGGGAAATAAAAGTAAAACTAAATAGCCAGTCATCAGTTATCAGTCATCAGCCAACAAAACTGATAACTGATAACTGATGACTGATAACTGAAAAGCTATGGAAGATAAAGACCTTATTTCGCAGCAGGAAGCGCGTGATGCGGTAGAAGCTGCGCATCTAGCTTTTCTGCCGGTTGCGAAATTTGACCAAGCAAAGATTGACCGAATTTGCGAAGCAATGGCACAAGTCGCGCTCGCGGAATCGGCGCGGCTTGGGGCGATGGCAAGCGAGGAAACAGGTTTCGGAAACGCGGCAGATAAGCGCGAGAAAAATCGTTTTGCGGCGGAAGACGTTTGGAATTATTTCCGTTCGATGAAAACGGTCGGCGTTATTAAGGAAGCCGAGAGCATTGTTGAAATCGCTTCGCCGCGCGGCGTTGTCGCGGCGATTATTCCTTCGACCAATCCGACTTCGACGGCGATTTTTAAAATAATTATTGCTATCAAATCGCGCAACACGATTGTTCTGTCGCCGCATCCGTCCGCCGCCAAATGTATTGCCGAAACTGCACGAGTGATGCGCGAAGCTGCCGTAACCGAAGGTTTGCCGCCGGATGCGATTTATTGTCTGTCAAATTCGAGTATCGAAGGCACGGAAACCTTGATGAAGCACAAACGCACGGCGGTAATTTTGGCAACCGGCGGAACAGGTCTGGTTCGCGCCGCGTATTCTTCCGGCAAACCGGCGTTTGGTGTTGGACCCGGAAATGTTCCGGTTTTTATTGAAAAAACCGCCGATGTCGAAAAAGCCGTCAGCGATATTTTAACTTCGACTTGTTTCGATAATGGCACGATTTGCGCTTCTGAACAATCAGTTGTCGTTGACGCGCCGATTGAAACAGAAGTCCGCGAGCAATTCACAGCGCAAGGCGGACATTTCTTAAATCAATCGGAAGCCGAAGCTGTCGGAAAAATTTTATTGACTCCGCAGAGAACTTTGAATCCAAAAATCGTCGGAAAATCAGCCGAATTTATCGCTAATCTCGCCGGAATTTCAATACCAAACGGAACTCGCTGTCTGCTTGCCGATTGCGGCGGAGTCGGGCGTGATTTTCCTTGGTCAATCGAAAAACTTTCGCCGACGCTGGCATTTTTTGTGGCGGACGGCATTGAACAAGGCGCAAATCGGTGTCAGGAAATTTTGCAGTTCGGCGGAATGGGACACACGGCGGGAATGCACACGAAATCACGCGAAGCCGCAATTCGTTACGGCGAACAGATGCCCGCCTCGCGGGTCGTGATAAATTCACCGACCACGCACGGCGCAATCGGTTTTTCGACCGATCTAGCTCCTTCGATGACTTTGGGTTGCGGTTCGTGGGGCGGAAACGTAACTTCCGACAATGTTTCTCCGATTCATTTGATGGACATTAAGCGCGTGGCTTTTGAAACTCGTTCGGTTCAAAGTCCAAAGCCCAAAGTCCAAAGTCAATCGGTTTTTGCAGCGAGCAACGAACAACGAACAACGAGCAAACCAACAATAAAACGAGAGGAAATAGCGGCGATTGTTGATAAATTTTTGAGTGAAAAAATCGCGGGAAGTCCAAAAGTCAAAGACCAAAAACCAAAGACCGAAGACCAAGTAAAAACAATTATTCATCAAATTGTAAAAGAAGAACCGGAAGCAAACGGTGCGAAACCGAAGACGGTTGATTTTGTCAGCGAAGATGATGTCAAACGAGCCATTGAAAACGGTGAAAAAATCTATACGACGGCGAAAACAATTATTACGCCTTCGGCACGCGATTTGGGCGAAGAAAAGGAAATTTTTGCGAAGGTATGAAAAAAATATCTGAACTTCGCCGGATTTATTCAGACGTGGATATTGATTGAACAGGGCAAAATGAAAATAGAAGAGGCAATCACATTTTTTTTGTCTTTATCGAGCGATGAACAAGAAAAGTTTTTAGCACATTTTTTGCATTATTTGACTATCGTCGCGCGTGATTCTTATGAAACAGGCACGCAAAATATTACAAATCAACCGAAAATTAGAGCCGTCAACGAAATTCAACACCAGATTTCATCGCATTTATTAGCTTTGTTGGAAGATAATACAGAGCGTTTCCCTGACGAGGTTTTAAGGTTTTTGGTGGCTGCGTAAAACCAAATTTAGAAGATGGCTGAAATATTAGTCGAAAATCAAGTTTGTAACGCTTGCGGCGCAGATGTGCGGGAAGGCGCACTTTTTTGCTACAACTGCGGCAGTTCGGTTGCGCTTGAAACGGTCGTTACGGAAATTAACAAAAAGGATGCAGCCGGTAATAATTGGCAGCGGGAAAGAATTGTTGAGAATGGAAATAATAAAGATAAAACGGAATTTCTGGAAGAAAAATTAGAGAAAGAAGAGAAAAAATTCCTCATCAAAGAAAAGAGCGAAAAGCCGATTTCCAAACCGGATTTGCCGGAAAATGCCAAATTGAAATCAGCCGCAAATTTGCGTCGCAGACCTAAAACTTTTAAAAAGCAAAAGATTGAGGTCGTTTGGGAAGAACACGAAGCCGCACCGCACACTTTGTTTGTTTTGGCAGCCATAATACTGACGCTTTTTTCCATCGGAATTTTGATTCTGGCACTGCAACTGAGGTAATAATGGAGATTGCAATCATTATATTTTTCTTGGCAATTTTGAGCGGCATAACTTTATTATTTTTAATGATTTTATTTTCCTATTCAAAAAGAGAAAAGGAAAGTAAAAGATGAACTCATCGGACAAAACTCACATCACCGAACGAAGCGCAGTAGCGATTTTGATGTCGTGGATGCGCGAGATTATTGAAAAACACAATCTCGATTTGGGTTTGCCGATTGTCGAAACCGCCGGACGAGACAATAAGTTTCCCGATATGGAGATTTACACATCACGGCGCGGTCAAGATTGTCTGTGTTTGTTTGAAGCAAAACGCCCGAACTTCGATGTTTTTGAACACGAAGAAGAATTAAAAATTCCGGCGTGGCGAAAAGCGGTAAAGCGAAACGCAAAGTATTTCGCTCTGCTCAATTTCCGCAAACTCGTCTGGTTTGACACGGCGAAAGTCAACCAGATGCTGCCCGAAGAACAGCAAATCGTTCAAACCTACACGCTTTCCGACCTGATAAGTCTTGATGACCTTGAAACAACGCGCAACCGCGAACGAATTAAGCGAAATCTCGAAGAATTTCTCGTCAAACTCTACAACGTCCACACCGGCAAAGAAGTCGAGCCGCAAATTCCGATTGACGAGCTTTTAATCAACAAACTGCAAGAAAAAATCAATCTTTTAACGCATTATTACAGCCAAATTATTGAAGATAAATACGCCGAAGATATTGATTTTGAAAGCAAAATTCGCAAATGGTTTTTTGACCAAAGCTGGAATTTCGCGGGTGGTTTCGACGATTTTGAAAAAGCGGCGCGGCAGGCTTCTTAC
>MWZA01000078.1 GCA_002050455.1 Acidobacteria bacterium 5-1
ATTTATAAATCCGTGTTAATCAGCGTGAATCGTTGTTTCTTTAGGTCTTTTTAATTTTGGAAACCGAGGTTGTTATGTCAGCTAATATTTACAGATTTGCGTTTGAAATTTATCGTCTAACGACGATACGCGCACTTCCGACATTTCCGTTTGCGTCAAAAACTCGCAAAGCAATCGTATATTCGCCCGCAGTTTTTAGCGGAATTTCCAAAGTATACCGCTCTTTCGGGCTGTCGGAAATTCCGTCGTCGGCAAAGACCGCTTGCCAATCGCTGCCGTTGATGCTGTATTCGGCGCGGTTTAAGAAACTTGCCGAATCGTTGGCTTCAAATACTGTACGCGCTTTGTCGCCGATAATTTGCGGCGTTCCAACGGCGGAAACCGTCGGCGGCGTGTTGTCAATGTCAATCGGTTCGCTGATTCTTTCGCCCGACAAACTCAAATCCGGCGGATTTGAAAGCGAATCTTTTGCCACAACTTTAAAAATATAACGCCCGTCAGCAAGTGCCGCGCCGTCAATTGTAAAAAAATTATCCGGTAAATTTTCGCGCAGAAGTTTGAAGTTCATTTCGCCGACTTCACGATAATAAATGTCATATTCAAGCCGGTCGCCGTTGCGGTCTTCGGCTGTCCACTGCAAAGCCCGCGCACCGCGCAAATAAACTTTTCGCGGCGGAACGTTAAATATCGGCGGCAAACCAAAAGCGGTTGGGTCAAGCCCAGAAAGTTCGATATTCGGGTCAATCTGAACCGGCGGATTTGCCAGCAATCCGACATTGGTCGGTAAAATTTGAATTGAAAGAACCTCCGGCGCGATGTTTCGCGGCAAATAGGAAACATTAACTTCGTTTAAGGCAGTTTGATAACCTAAGCCTGAAAAAACGGTAGTTCCTTTTGGTAAAGTTTTACTGTTTAAAATCGTTCGCCATTGCAGATATTTTGCTTTCGGACTTGTGATCTGCGCTCCTTTTTGGTCGGTGTAATTCGCGCTCCAACCGCTCCAAGTTTCATCGGCTTTTTCGGTGTTTCCGCTTCGCGTTTGCAAAACGGCACTTCCGCTTGAACGCCACCAAATTCTGCCCCAAGTCGCGTTTGCTTTAGCATCTAAAACCGCCGATTCATAATTGCCTTCGGCTTCGGTTTCCGCGCCGAAACGATAAAGTTTGCCTTGATTGCTGGAAGTCGCAAAAAGATTTTTTCCGTCTGTCGTCAAGCTGGAGATTTGCCCTTCATTTGATTGCAGAAGCAAAGTTTCGCGCCCGTCGTTTGCAATCGAATAGATTCTGCCTTTGTCGGAAGTTCCGAGAAGAACGCCATTTCCCGTTTGATGTGCGTAAATTGAAAATGCCGTTACGCTTGCCGAATTCCAAATAATATCGCTCCCGCCGTCGGGCAAAATTCGATAAACCGCCGATTTTGCGGTTGATAAATCATAACGGCTTTTCGGCAGCAGTTCAGGTGTCGGTGCTACATTAGTTTCAACCGAAACGGTTGGACTTTCCGGCGGAGTCGTTGTTGTCGGCATGGTTGCTTTGGAAGCCGAAGCCGCGTCGCTCACCGCCAAAACATAAACCGAACCGTCTGCGCCAGTGGAAATATCGTGAATTTCGCGCAAGGGCGAATCAAGTAATGCAAAAGGTTTTCCGTCGGGCGAAAAGCGCAAAACTAAACCGTTTGCATCAGTTCCCGCGAAGAGATTTCCTTGATTGTCGGCGGCAAGCGAGATGATGTGCGTTTCGCTCGTGTCAAAAAGCAAGGAAGTTTCGGGCGTTGCGTTTGCCGTTTTGACGCGGTAAATCTTGCCGTTTTCGCCTGTTCCAACCGCCAGACTTCCATCACTTAAAACCGCCAGCGACCAGATATATTTTTCCTTCGGTTCAAAGAAAATTTCCGCCGTTCCGTTTGCGGAAACCCGATAAACTTTACCGTCGGGTGAAGTTCCCGCGAAAATCTCGCCGTTTTTGCCGATTGCCAGAGCCGCAACGTTCAGTTCGTTGGTGTCGTAAAAAAGCATTCCTTTGCCCGAAGCGTCAACTTTGAAAATTTTGCCGTCGCTTCCCGTTCCCAGAAAAACATTGCCCGAAGCGTCAACCGCACTCGACCAAACGTAAGATTGTTCGGTATTAAAAACTTGCGTCAACTTCGGCGCAAGTGTAATCGTGCCGTTTTCATTGATGGAAACGCCTCTTGCGTCGCCTTTTAAAACTTCGGCGCGAGTGTTGACCGACCAGATTTTCGGTTCGCTTGCCTTTGCCGTGAAAACAAGCAAAGTAAAGCAAAATATCAGATAAATAAATTTTTTCATTTGTTATTTTTTATTGCAAAATGATATGTGCGGCAAAACCGTTGGAAACAGTTTCTGCGTAACCTCATTTATCGAATAAATCAAGTTTTCCTTGTTTCTATAATTCAACGCCTCTTTTCGACAATACCGATTTTCTCCAAAAACTTTATCATTTGGCGACTTTTTTACTTAGGTTTTCCGGTAAAATCTCAGGCAACGGTTTGGCTTCGAGAAAACGTATCGCGTCTTGCAATTCTTCCGCATCGCCCGTTATCAATCTCGCGCTTCGTTCGCGTGTCAGGTAAGCCCAAAACCATTCGCTCAAAACGTAGAGGCGATTTTTAAAGCCGATGAGCGAGATGATATGGATAAAAAGCCACGCCAGCCAAGCGACGAATCCGGTTAATTTAAATCGTCCGGCTTCGACAATCGCACGGTTGCGCCCGATGGTTGCCATCGAGCCTTTGTCCCAATACTTAAAATTTTCGCGCGGCTGGTTTTTCAAATCTCGTAAAATATTCGCGCAAGCATTTTCCGCCATTTGCATTGCGGCAGGCGCAACACCCGGAACAGGTTCGCCGTTTTCCTGTTTTAACGCCGCCATATCGCCGATGACAAAGATATTTTTGAAGTTCGGAATCGTCAATTCAGGCTCGACAAAAACTCGTCCGGCTTTATCGGTTTCTGCGCCCAAAGTTTTTCCCAAAGGCGATGCCGCAACGCCCGTCGCCCAGACCGCGACATCGCATTCAATCCAATTTTCACCGACTTTGACTCGTCCCGGCTGAAGGTCAGATACAAAACTATTGAGATAAACTTCCACGCCTAAATCTTCCAGATCCTTTTTCGCGTGTTCAGAAAGTGATTCGGCAAAAGTGCTTAAAATTCGCTTCCCGCCTTCAAAAAGTATGACGCGGGCTTTGGTCGTATCAATCATCTTGAAATCTTTTTCCAAAGCCTGCCGCGCAATTCCGGCAATCGCACCCGCGAGTTCAACGCCCGTCGGACCGCCGCCGACCACAACAAAATTCAACGGCTCATGTTTTCCCGTCAAATACGCTTCGCGCTCGGCATATTCAAAAGCGAGTAGAACACGCCGCCGGATTTCCAGCGCGTCTTCAAGAGTTTTCAAACCCGGCGCATCGTTTTCCCAATCGTCGTGTCCGAAATAAGAATGCCGTGCGCCCGCCGCCAAAATTAAATAGTCAAATGCGATTTCCGAATTGTCGTACAGTTTAACCGTCTGATTTTTTTCGTCAACATCAACAGCTTCGCCCAGAATAACTTCGATGTTTTTATAGCGATGCAGAATTCGTCGAATCGGCGAAGCGATTTCGCCCGGCGACAAAACCGCCGTTGCAACCTGATAGAGCAGAGGTTGAAATGTGTGGTGATTTTTCTTATCAATCAGCGTAACCTGAACGGGTTTATTCGCTAATTTCTTGGCGGCTTGCAAACCGCCGAAACCGCCGCCGATGATGACAACTGTTGGTTTTTCCGAATATCCACTCATATATTCCTCTTCTGAAAAATCTATCATAACTACATTCTGACGTTTTTCTCAATCCTGAATATATTAAATGATTTTCAAAAAGTTTGTGTGAACTGAAGGTATATTTAGATTTCATTCCGCGTTTACCAAAAGTTGTTGGTAAACACATTTGTAAAAAAGGTATAAAATTTTCTTCGTCTTTTTGGTGATATGAACTAAAATGTTTAAGGAATTCATCAGGAGAATTTATGAAATTGCTTTGTTTAGCTGTCTTTTTTGCCTTATCATCTTTTATTTTTCCAATCACCGCGCAGGAAAACCCTGTTTCAGAGATAAAAGACAAAGCGCGGCTGGGGTTGAAACAAAAAGCCTTTGCGCTTGCCGAAGAAGTTTTGCTGGAAACATCGGTGTTGGAA
>MWZA01000049.1 GCA_002050455.1 Acidobacteria bacterium 5-1
GTCTGCACGCAAGCCGAAAAAAATTATGTTTATTGGCTTGAAAAACGCGGGCGCGGGATGTTTCTGCGGGCTTCGCCAATTGACGTTTCCGCGCTTTTGCAGGAAAAACTTTTTGACAAAGTTGAAACCGTCGTGATGACTTCGGCGACGCTTTCAACGGGCGGAAAATTCGATTTTATCAAAGACCGTCTGGGTTTGAACAACGGAAAAACCGACACATTACTTGCGCCTTCGTCTTTTGATTATCAAAAACAAGCAATAATTTATCTGCCGAAAGCGATGCCCGAACCGAGTTCGCCGACATTCTCGCAAATGGCGGCGGAAGAAATTATCAAACTTATAAAAGTTACAAACGGACACGCTTTCGTGCTTTGCACCAGCAATTATTCGATGAACGCGCTTTACGAACTCGTTTCTCTGCGTGTCAATTTTCCGTGTTTTGTGCAAGGTTCAATGGCGAAAGCCGGACTGCTCGAACAATTCAGACGAATGCCGGGCGCGGTTTTATTTGCGACATCTTCGTTTTGGCAAGGCGTTGACGTGCGCGGCGAGCAGCTTTCCTGCGTAATAATTGACAAACTGCCCTTCGCCGTTCCAAGCGACCCAATTGTCGCGGCGCGAACTCGTTTTATTGACGAGCAAGGCGGCAAATCGTTTTTTGAATACAGCGTTCCAAACGCGGTTATCACATTGAAGCAGGGAATCGGACGATTGATTAGAAGCTCAACCGACAAAGGCGTGATTGCGCTGCTCGACCCGCGCCTTAAAACGAAATCTTATGGTAGAGATTTTCTCAACAGTTTGCCGAAGTGTAAAGTAACGAGCGAGTTGAAAGATGTAATTGGAATGTTTAATAATTGAAAAAATGCAGAGTTCGAGTTTAAGAATTTACGGAACATATAACACTGCAAGATTTTTTGCGCGGCATCCGTTATCGGCGTGGAAAATGATTCGTTGTCGAGATGGTCGCAAACTTATTGGATATTTGCTGGACGGCAGTGCCGAATATCATTTATCGAATGATGGCTGGAAGGAATTTAGAGAGTATATTAAAGGCAATTTATGGCATCGTTCTATGAAGTAATGATTGAACGCAATTTCTCCAGCGCACACCAACTGCGCGGTTACAAGGGAAAGTGCGAAAATCTGCACGGACACAATTATAAAATAGAGATTTTCGCTCGCGGCGCGGAACTCAACAACATCGGTCTGCTGATTGATTTTGTTGATTTGAAAAAAGCCGCCGACGATGTTACGAAATATCTCGACCACCGCAACATCAACGAACTTCCGCCGTTTGATGAAGAGTTAAATCCTTCCGCCGAAAATCTGGCGCGGTTTATTCTGGAATATATCGCCTCAAGAATTGACGACGACAGAGTTCAGGTTTATAAAGTCCGCTGTTATGAAACGCCGACGAGCGTGGCAACCTATCAAACCGCATGATTTTTCCAAATCAAAATTGTGAAAAAGATGCTTAATTATAGTGCTTTGTAACGGAAATTTTTAAAGATTCGAGTTTCTGCTTTTGTAGACATACTTTGTTTGGGAAATGCCGTCTTAAGGCAGAACTTAAAACACTTGAGGAATTCTAACTGTCAAAACCGCAATTGCCTAAGCTCAGAATTTCGGTGAAATTATCGAAAAAATTAATTTATGATGTATAAAAGTATGAAGTATTTTATTGGTTTTCTCTTGCTGATAATTTTTTCCGTCGTTCCGGTTATCGGACAAAATCCGAGCCAAACAAAAATCAGCGGCTTAATCAAAGACCAAAATGATGCGGTTGTCGTCGGAGCGCGGGTTTTTCTGCTCAATTTAAACACGCGGATGGAAAAAACAACCAACACTGATTCCGGCGGCGCATTTACTTTCGACAAAGTTGTTCCGGGAAATTATGAAATTCGCGTGGCGGCAGAAGGTTTTGCCCAACAAATTACGCCTGTTCAGGTAACAACCGCCGGAATCAGCAATCTGGAAATTGCTTTAACGATTGGCGAAAGCCAGTTAACCGTTACGGCGGAAGTCGGGCGTTCCGAGCAGCTCAGAAATATTCCGCAAGCGGTGAGCGTCGTTACGTCAAATGAAATTTTAGAGCGCAGCACATCGGTTCTCTCGCAAGTCGGCAAAGAAGAAGCCGGTTTGAACGTGCAGACGACGAGTCCGACCATCGGCGCGGTTGTCGTGCGCGGTTTGACGGGCAAAAATGTCGTTAATTTTGTCGACGGCGTGCGTTATACCAATTCGGCACAGCGCGGCGGTATTAATACATTTTTTAACTTAAATGAGCCGAGCAGTTTGCAGGCAGTTGAAGTTTTGCGCGGTCCTAATTCGGCGCAATACGGCTCTGATTCTTTGGGCGGAACGGTCAATCTGGTTACCAAAACGCCGATTTTCGGCACTGATAGAAACGAATTTCACGGCGAAATAAATCCTTTTTTTAACAGCGCGGACAGAAGTTTCGGAAGCAATGTTTTATTGAGTTACGGAACGCAGCACTTTGGCGGTTACGTCAATATAAACGGACGGCGCATCAACACTTTGCGAACGGCAAACGGTCTTGATTCGCATTCGGCGGTTACGCGGTTTCTCGGTTTGCCGTCGAGCATTTTGTATGACCGCAATCCAAACACCGAATTTACGCAATATGGCGGCGCAGCTCGCCTGAATTATTCGCCAACCGACGACCAACAGCTTGTCTTTTTTTATCAACGCAGTCAGCAGGACGAAGGCAAACGCTTTGACCAATTGCTTGGCGGCGACGGCAATCTGCTCGCCGATTTGAGAAATCTGATGCTTGATTTCGGTTATCTGCGCTACGTCAGACAAAACTTAGGCTTTTTTGATTCGGGTTCGTTCACCGTTTCCTACAACAGCCAGCGCGAAGAGCGCGTCAACCAAGGCGGACAGGGAAATCCGTTCGGCGACATTACGCATCAACCGGAACGCACGACGGCAACCGGATTTAGTTTCTTTCTCGACAAAGAATTGCCGTTTCGCAATTCGTTTCTTTTCGGCGGTGATTTTTATCACGAAAGGTTTAGATCCACGGCATTTACCGTTAATCCGTTAACAAACGTTACGACGTTTTCACGTCCGCGGATTCCCGACAACGCACGATTTGATTCCGGCGGTTTGTATATCCAGAACGCTTGGCAGGCAATTTCCGACAGGTTAAGAATAACCGGCGCACTGCGTTACGGCGCAGCTTTTTACAAAGTCAGAGCCGAAGACAGTCCGGTTGTCAGCGGAAGCCGACTTTTTAGCGATGATAGTTTGCGCTTTGCGGATTTTTCGGGAAGAATCGGTGCGGTTATTCGCATCGCTAACAATGTTCGCGCGGCATTTAATTACAGCCGCGGCTTTCGTTATCCAAGTATGACTGATTTGGGAACGCTCGGATTGACGGGCGACGGCTTTGAAATTGATTTTTTAACGACAATAAATCTGGGCGGCACAATCGGCACAACCGCAGATACAAATGCAGTTGATACCGGACTTTCGGTTTCTAAACAGCGTTCCGAGTTCAGCAATAATTTCGATGCCGGTTTGCGTTGGTCAACTAAGCGTTTCGATACGGAATTTACGGCATTTCGGCTTGATATAAATGATACGATTACCAAACAATCGCTGATTTTGCCAAACGGCGCGGTTGGACAGTTTTTGGGCGACCAGCCGATTGTCAACCAATTGCCGAACGGCGTTGTTTTTGTTCCGCTTTCGACTTCGCCGGTTTTGGTGCGCTCTAATTTCACTTCCGCCAAACTTTTCGGTATCGAATACGAACTTGAAACGCCCATCACGAAAGATTTGAAATTTCAAGGCAATTTCACCTACATTCGCGCCGAAGACAAAGAAACCGGCTTGCCGCCGAACATCGAAGGCGGAACGCCGCCGCCGACAGCCTTTTTGAGTTTGAAATATGCGCCCGCCGGAAGAAAATTCTGGATTGAAGGTTATTCAAATCTGGCAGTCCGGCAAGACCGGCTTTCGAGTCTTGATTTAAGCGACCGACGCACGGGCGCAATTCGTTCACGTTCGCAGATTGCCAACTTTTTCCGGCGCGGCCCGTGTTTTCGCGG
>MWZA01000050.1 GCA_002050455.1 Acidobacteria bacterium 5-1
CCTGCATGGACTACTCAAACGATCTAGGCAACCCGAGCCCTAATCAACACGATTACGACCAGCTAGCAACTATCTATTCGCACCTCGATAGCACTACAACCATCGCGTCCACCGCCTTTGTCTCATCACCTTCAGATGTAACGGATGAGCCAAACACTTGGGGTCAACTCGTGAGCCAATCGGCAAACGGTCGTAGTTCAACTTATGAAAGAGTTCACGCTAATGGTTCTAAGACCGTCACGCATGTCTTTTGGACTGAAGAAGCAGCAGATCGTTGCCCTGGTTGTGATCACCGATATCACGATGTGCACTAATTGGGAGCTATCTAAAGTAAAGAATAACTTAATCAAAAAAGATAGCAACGTGTCTATTTTTATTTACCGCGTTGAAGAGCCATGGGACAATCGTCCCAGCAATTACAAAGACAATAAAAAGGCTAAAGTAAATGCTTTAGCCTTTTTACCTGTTATTGATATAGCTTCCTTCATTAAAGTAGAAAATTTTCGACACAATCGCATAAGACCTATAATGCGTGGAAAGCGTGCGGCGTTACGCCGAGTGCTGCTCCTTAAATTAGTCATTAAGAATAATTAAAAGAGCTGTCTTATTAAAAGGCAACTCTTTTTTGTTTATCTTGCTTTAAGCAGATTTTTCAAATTCTGCGAAACCAAGTTTCCAATTTTTGTTTTAATTGCAAGGGATAAAATCAAAAATCCTAATTCAGCTTGACAATATAAAAGGAAATTTTTAATCTTTAGATTCGTCTTCGGACGAGTTGTTCCGCAGTAGCTCAATGGCAGAGCATTCGGCTGTTAACCGAAGGGTTGTAAGTTCGAGTCTTACCTGCGGAGCCAAATCTTTATAGTAAGTTGGACAAACATTTACGGAAACGGAAATTCATAGCGTGTCTAGGCGAAGTCCAAGGCAAGTTTTTCAGCTTGCCTTTTCCTTTTGTCCGGCGACGCGCATTCTTTAAATTTCCCAATCAATTTGTTCCCGATAAGCAGTTTCAAAATGTGAACTTTTGCAAAAGCGGAATTCACCGGAAACTTGATATTGATTACATTGCGGACAGTGCATAAAATATCTCCTCTTGCAGAAATACGAGCGAAGAATCCACAAAGTTTCCGTTAAACTCTATTTACCGTTTGTCGCGCTCTCTTTATTAAGCGCGGCTTGCGCTTTTGCCATTTCTTTCTTCTGTTTTTTATCAATCGCCGGATATTTTGAGTGCAGCGATTTGAGCTTTGCCAGAATAATCGAAGCGATGGTCGCGCGGGCAAACCAGCGATGATTGTCGGGAATGATATACCACGGAGCGAGTTCGGTGCTGGTGTGATTAAACGCTGCTTCATAGACTTTCACATACTCATCCCAATGCTCGCGGTCTTCAATGTCGTCCATCGAAAATTTCCATTTCTTTTCCGGTCGCTTTATCCGTTCGAGCAGTTTTTTGCGCTGTTCTTCCTTTGAGAGATGAAGAAAGAATTTGAGCGTGTGAATGCCGTTGTCGAACAGATATTCCTCGAAATTGTTGATGTGCCAAAAGCGTTTTTTCCAGATGTCTTTTTTCGTCGCGCTTTCGGGAAGATTATACTGCTCCAGTTTTTTCGGGTGAATCCGCTCGACAATCACATGCTCATAGTAAGAACGATTGAAAATACCGATTTGACCGCGTGCCGGAACTGAACAAGCCGCCCGCCAAAGGTAATCGTGTTTGAGTTCTTTTTCGGACGGGGCTTTGAACATTTTCATCTCGCAGCCTTGCGGGTCGAGTGCAGACATCACATTTTTGATAGTCGCGTCTTTGCCCGCGCCGTCCATCGCCTGAAATATAATGAGCAGTCCGTTTGTTTCGTGCGCCATCAGGATGTCCTGATATTTCGCTATCTCAAGCGAGTCCTTTTCCAGACGCGCCCGCGCCTTTTGTTCATTGCCCGAATCCGCCGTAAAATTCGGGTCAAAATCCGCGAGCCGCGCCTTTTTATCGGGCTGATAAATAAATTGATTGTGATTCACTTTGCTTTATTCCTCCATTCGGTAAAATTATTATACAGCGGCGAAGTTACCAAATTGTAACAATCTTCGATATTTTTATTTTCGCGCTTTGGCAAGCGATTGAAATATGGAGATACTAAATCTAAAATAGCTGCTTTTGCGGACGCTTCTTTTACGTTTGGCGAAACATCGCAAATTTCACATTGATTTAACCTGAACGGCGTAGATTTTTTAATAAGGAGATGAAATGGCTTTAAGTGTTGAAGTTGATGAATTGCTAAAGCAATTCGTGCGGGAATCGCGCTTTGCCGCGAACGGCGGAGTCGTTACAGACCTGGACGGCACCGCCGTTCACGAAGAAGACGGGCGAATTTACATTCCCGAATCGGTCGAATTCGGTCTTAAACGACTTTACGAAACGGGTCGCCCGATTGTTTTGAATTCGCTGCGCTTTCCGCTTTCGGTGATGCGCTCCTTCGGCAAAGAATGGCTGGCAATTGCGAACGCGCCGATTCCCGTCATTTCGATGAACGGCAGTCAACTCGGTTTCGTGACGAAAGACGAAAAAGACGAATTGTGTTTCGAGGAAATTACGGCTTTTCCGCTCGAAGCCGGGCAGATTGATGAAGTTCTGGCGGGCGTGCAAAAGCTGATTGACGACGACATCCGCGACGTTTTACTTTTTTATTACCCACGTGATTGGCGAATGGGCGAAATTATTTGGACGCCCGTCGCGGAAAAAGTTATTTACGTTAAAGAAAAATACCGAAGCGCGTCGTCAGTTACCGCCGTTGAATTGCCTAAGCTGCAAGAGCAGTTGCACACCGAAGAGATTTGTATGATTTTCCTGCTCATCGAACGCCCGGCGGATGATTTAATGGCTTATCAACACTCGCGTCCGAGCAGTTTTTTTACACGCCGGGGCGTTGACAAACTTTTCGGAACACGCGAAATCGCCGCGCATCTCGGCATTGATTTGGCTCATTCAATTGGGGCTGGCGATACAATGATGGATTCATTTTTGAGCGGCGTCGGCTTAATGGTGCAGGTCGGCGGAAACAATCTCGAATTTCGCGGGCTTCATTCGACCATCAAACTCAACAATTCATTTGAACTTGGTGATTTGTTGTTTCGAGTTGCGGATTTGGAGATGGAGTTAAACAGATGACCAACGAAGATTTGATGACGGACGAAGCGAACGAGGCAAAAGAAATGGCGCGAATTGTCATCGCGCATCATTTCGGCAGCCGTCCGAGCCGTATCAAGTATAAAACAAGCGGTCTTTCGAATTTTGTTTATTCGGTCAAACACTCCGAAGGCAATTTTATCGTCCGCATCAGTTTTGAGCCGGCGCGGATTAACAACTTTATCAAAGAACAATGGGCGCAAACAAAAGCGCGTCAAGCAGGCGTTCCGACTTCGGAAATTCTGGAAGTCGGAAACGAAGTTATCGGACATCCGTTTATGATTTCACGAACCGTCGTCGGAAAAGAAGCAACCTACAATCCAGCCCGATTAAACATTTTGCGCGAGATGGGACGCCTCGCCGCGCTTATCAATTCAATTCCGACAAACGACTTCGGCAGCACTTTCGATTGGTCGAGCAATCAGCTTTCGCGCAATGAAACTTTTGCGGATTATTTGCAAAAAGAATTGCAGGTCGAATCAAAATTGCAAATTCTGGAAAAGCGGCGTGTGCTTTCCGCCAAACAAATCAAACGGCTGCAAGCGATTTTTGCCGACGCAATTAAACTAAATCCGAAATCGTCGCTTAACCACGGCGACATTCGGTTAAAAAATGTGATTGTGGACGAGCAAGGAGAAATCAAAGCCATTCTCGATTGGGAACACTGCACGTCAAATCTCGCGCCGCAATGGGAATTATCGCTCGCGCTGCACGATTTGTGGATTGACGAAAAACAGGATTTTTTGGAAGGCTACGGAATTTCGGAGAAAAAAGTCATGGAAATCGCGCCTTTGATGAAGGCATTTAACATCGTCAATTACGCGCCGAAGATTGAACGCATCGCGGAAGCGAAAGATGTGGCGCGGCTCGAAAAATACCGCACGCGCTTGAGCGGAGC
>MWZA01000101.1 GCA_002050455.1 Acidobacteria bacterium 5-1
TTTGGTCTTTGGTTTTTAATCTTTGGTTAATAATCTCATCTTAACTTTGCGCCTTTGCGTCTTTGCGGGACATCATTTTTCCTAAGATCCCTGCGCGTCCCGTCGCGTCAATCAGCAAATCAGCCAAAACCTCTTTTATCGCACCGTCTTTTGCCCGTAGTTTTACGCCGCAAATTTTGTCTTTTTCACTTAATAAATTAACGGCGGAATGTTCTTCCAAAACTTCAACGCCAACCGCTTTGGCTTTTTCCAAAAGACGAAAATCCATTTCCGCGCGGCTCAAACTCAACGCGCCTGATTCATTATTGTTAAACCATTTGCTCGGAACACGGACGCTTTTTCCATCGGGCGCGTAAAAGACGGTTTCCGTAATTCTCTCGCCGCCCGCCGCCTGCATTTCATCCAAAACGCCTAATTCCCGAAAATGTGCCAGACATTCGGGCGAAATAAATTCGCCGCAGAGTTTATGACGCGGAAATTTTTCGCGCTCAATTAAAACAACACGGAAGTTTTCCCGCAACAGCCGAATCGCCAAACTCGCGCCGCTCGGTCCCGCGCCGACCACGACGATTTTGGGTTTTGGATTTTGGATTCTGGATTTCATCTTTAGTTCATCCTACACTTTTGGATAAAATTTCTACATTTTGTTTTATCCTCAATTCGTGTTATTCGTGTAATTCACGGCTAAATTTTTATGAAAATAATTCCGCTTTCCATTCCGACGCCTTTTTATGTCGGCGATGTCAATGTCTATCTCATTAAAGAAGAGCCTTTAACGCTGATTGACGTTGGACCAAAAACAAAAGAAGCCGCCGATGTTCTGCGCGAAAAGCTGCGCAATAATGGCGTAAATTTTGCAGATATTCGGCGTATTGTTCTCACGCACGCTCACGAAGACCATTGCGGTCTAGCAAAACAAGTGTGCGATGAAGCGAAAAACGCGGAAATCCTCGTTCACAACTGGGAAACCGGACATCTTTTTGGCAGACTTGCCCGCGAAGAATATCGAAATTTGATGATTAGCGCGGGTGTTCCCGAAACAGTTTTCCGCGAGATACAGGAAATTTACAAAGACATTTCGCTTTTGACCGACGCATTGACGGATGGCGAATTTTCGGAACTAAAAGACGAAATGGAACTTGAATTTACAAGCGGAACGCTCAAAGTTCTGCACACGCCCGGACACACGCCCGGTTCGTGTTCGTTTTTGCGCGAAGCCAACCGCACGATTATCGCTGGCGATTGTGTTCTCAAACGCATCACGCCGAATCCGATAATTTCGCCCGACCCTATTGACCCGCACCGCCGTTTCAAATCTTTGGCAGAATATCTGGTGAGTTTAGCGCGTCTGCGTTCTTTCGCGCCGACGCTCTGTTATGGCGGACACGGCGAACCGATTACCGATTTTGAAGAAATTTTCAATCGTTATATCCGCGCAATTGACGACAGACAAAAGCGTGTGATTGATTTGGTTTCAAAAGAAGGCGTAACAGCTTTTGATGTCGCCAACAAACTTTTTCCAAACGCGATTGACAAGGACGTGCATCGTTTTCTGGCGATTTCCGAAGCCGTCGCGCATCTCGATTATGCCGAAACGGAAGGCAAAATTGCCGTCGAAATTAAAGACGGAATGGAATTTTACCGAACATTGTAAAAGGAAGAAAATATTCATTTCAAAGCAATACTGTGAATCTTTTGAGTTAATCAGAGTTTGTCTTAATTTGTTTGGTTCTCTGAAATATAATATGCTAAATTTTTTAAAGTTAAGGAGAAAATATGAAAGTTAAGAATTATTTTACGGCGACAGCAACGGTTGTTTTCGCCGTTAGTTTATTTATTTTAATGGGTTTGAGCAGTGTTAAAGCCGCTGACGATTACGTCGCTCTTTACCGTCTGTATAACGCCCAAAGCCGCGCCCATCTTTATACTTCAAAATGCGATGAGAGAGATAATGCGGTGCGCGGCGGCGGTTTCGTCTACGAAAACATTGCTGGTTATGTCGCATCGCGTCAGATGCGCCGGACCGTGCCGCTTTACCGTTTATTATTAAGCAATGGCGCACATTTTTATACAACAGATTTTCGGGAAATGACGAATTTGTCGCAAACCGCCGGCAACCGATCCGAAGGTATTGTCGGTTATGTGGCGAACACTCGGATGAAAAATACCGTTCCGTTTTACCGGCTTGCCAGTTCCGACCGTCATTTTTATACGACAAACGAACAAGAGAAAAACTCTTATCTGCAAACTCCCGGCAACCGATTAGAAGGTATTACAGGTTATATCTGGACTTCAGGTTCAAATCGGTGCGATAACAGTCCGCCGATTTCCGGCAGCTTTCCGGTAATTTATGCCCAGGCAAATTTTCAAGGTCCGGCGGAAGCAATCGAACGCGATTTTGCAGGCAGTAGAGATTGGGAAGGCAGTCCGCATCGAATTCGTTCGATTCGCGTTCCGCAAGGTTGGTTTTTAGTGTTGTATGACAAACGTAATTTTCGCGGCAAATCTTACAATCTAAACGCTGATTGGACACCGCAGCCGGGCGATTATTGGTATGGAAGAATCAAATCAATTAAAGTTTATCGAGGAAATCCGCCGATTCAGCCGCGTTAATTATGACGATTAACACAGGGCGCGTTTCGCTAAAGTAATGCTGCTTGTGCGGAATCGCTTTAACAATAAATTTTCTTTATTTAGGAAAAAGAGAAAGGCGATGAAAAATCTAAAAATCAAATTTTTGTTGGCGACTTTTGCGTTTATTTTATCGTGCGGCGGTAATGCTTTCGCGCAAAGCGATTGGCTTGATATGAAACCGTTGCCGAATTGGAATGAGAGAAGTCGGGCGATTCTGCAGACAAAGAAAATTTCACAAACTGATTTGGCGCAATGCCGCAACATTGTTCGTCCGGCATCGCTTGCGGTTGACCATCTATTGACGAAATACGGTTGGACACTTGTCGGCGAAGCGCAAATTTTCGGCAAGACGACCGTTGTTACCGTCGCCACGGGTTTTGACGGACAATGTCGCCCGCGCGGTTTTGACACGCTTGTTTTTGTCGGAGACCGCGTGGCGGGAAAATTGTCGCCCGGACCGATGGATTCGCGCACGGACGGTTATTTGACAAATGTGAACTTGATTACGGAAACGAGCCTGACAGCCTATTATGCGCGTTATCGGGCGAATGACCCGCTCTGTTGTCCGTGGAAGACCGAAGCCGTTACCTTTATTATCAAACCCGACGGCAAAAATTTTCTTTTAGTCCCGGAGATGAAAATCAGCGCGGGCGAAAACACCGAAAATCAAAGTTCCGGTAATGCGTCGACGCTGAGTAATACGGTTTGGCGTTGGCAAAGTTCGGAATCAGCGACGGGAAAAACAACGGTTAATAAACCGGAAAATTACCAGCTTGAATTTATGGCGAACGGCAAAATCCGTGTGAAGGCTGACTGCAATACCGGCGGCGGAAGTTACACGACGGAAGACAACAACATCTCGTTTGTGAGAATTTTTACAACGAAGAAGTTTTGCGGGGAAAATTCGCTCGATTCGCGTTTTATGCAAGGTCTCGAATCGGCGCGTAATTTTCGCGTCGAGGGCAACAATTTATTAATTGGAGGAGAGGGTGAAAACGGCACGATGAAGTTTTTCAGAGTCTATCGCCAAGATAAATAAAGGGCGGAAAATAGCTTGTTAAAGAACAATGTTGAATCTATGAAAAAATGAATCTATACAAGGAGAAAGCCAATCTATGAAGAAAAAATATCATAAAACCATGAGTGCCAGTCTTTTGCTTTTAGTTCTGATTGTATCAGCATTTGCTGGATGTTCTGCAAATTCTTCCCAGGCAAATAATACAACCATCAAAGCAAATCAACCTGTGAGTAATACAAACAACCAAGCAAATCAGCCTGAAAAAACAGCAGCCACTTTCATTAACAAAGTGTTTTCGCCCGCGCTGATTTTCATCTCCGGGACTAAAAGAAAATTTTTGCCGTCGGGTTTGATAATAAAGGTAACGGCTTCGGTCTTCCACGGACAACAGAGCGGGTCATTCGCCCGATAA
>MWZA01000222.1 GCA_002050455.1 Acidobacteria bacterium 5-1
TCTTTATAGCGTCCAAGCCGAATGTGAATATAGCCGAGCGTCGGCATTCTGATAAGTTCGCGCAGAGTTTCAAAATTTTGCACGGCAATCGGTTGCAAAACTTTTTCCGTCCGAATAAACCGCGCCGTTTCGCCGTAACCACCGACAATATCAAGTCCGTTGTGAAACCAGGCTTGCGAATTTTCATCCTTTATCTCGCCGCGAATTTCGCCTAGAGTTCCCGCAATCTCGCGTTTCTTATCAGGCGGATTGTAACACCAACGCGGTTCGCTCAACATGCGAAATTCTTCGGGCGCAAATTGCAGCTTTTCGATTTCTTGTTTCGTGATTTCTTTGCCGATTTCCGCGCCCGTAAAACTGCGGACAACTTGATTTTCCGCGTCAGCGACGAACAAACTTCCATTTTCGTCAACTGCTAAACCCGCAGGGCGATTAAATTTTGAGGTTTGCAAATCTCCGTCTGAAAAGCCGCGTTTCGTGTCGGAAATTGTTTCAACCAGTGGAAAAAATCTGCGCCCGACAGCACGAATTGAATTTCCGTCCGCGACGTAAATTACACCGAATTCGTCAACTGTTATTGCCAAAGGCTCGACAAAACTTGAGTTAAAAGGAAATCCGTCAACCATATCTGCCGTGCCGTTTCCCGCAAAGGTCGAAACCATGCCGTTTAGTTCAATCAAACGTAAACGCTTATTTCCGGTGTCCGCGACCAGCAAATTTCCATTTTTCAACACAGCAATTCCACAAGGCGTGTCAAATTTTGCTTGATCGGCAAAGCCTTCGGAAAATCCTTGCGAACTTCCTGCCAAGGTCAAAACTTTTCCGTTTTCGATAATGCGAATTTTATCATTGTAAGTGTCAGCGACAAAAATTTTATCCTCTAAAACGGCAACGCCAATCGGCGCGTTAAAAAGTGCGTTTTTCGCATCGCCGTCGGCAAATCCTTTCTTGCCTTCAACACCTGCAATAGTTTCAATTGCGCCGTCTGCAATTTTTACTCTTTTTATCGCGTGCGTTTCTGAATCGGCGACAATTAAATCGCCGTTTTTGTCAAAAGCAATTGCCGAAGGCGTGGCGAGTTTGTCAGTAATGATTTCGAGACTGCCTTTATCGGAAACTCGCAGTATTTTTCCTTGTTCACCGTCGGAAACGTAAAGAATGCCGTCTTTTGTAGCAATGCCAAAAGGTTCGCCGAATTCTTTGTTTTTTCCCGCAAAGGTCGTAACTTTGACAAAGGGAATCGGTTCGGGTTTGCTATTTCGAAAAAATGAGAAATATAAAGCCAAAGTTGCTATCAGAAAAAATCCGCCGATTGCCGAAATTAGAAACATTAGCGAAAAACCCCTTTTGTTTTTTAATTTTTTGTCCATAAATAAGGAAACTTGAATAAAGAACAAAGGACAAACAGCAAAATTTGTGTTATTATAAACGACACATTTACAAATTTAACAAATTACAAGGAGATTGAAATGTTTTCATTAGAAGATTTATTAGGACAACAACAAGGAACACAAGCTGTTGACCAAATCAGCCAGATGCTCGGCGCAAACCCGACGACGACAAACTCGGCGATTCAAATAGCGTTACCGCTGATTTTAAGCGGTTTGGCACGAAACGCATCGCAGCCAAACGGTGCGGAAAGTTTAAATAATGCGCTTGAACAAGACCACAACGGCGGTATTCTTGATAATTTGGGCTTGCTTTTCGAACAAAATCAGCAAACGCCCCAAACCGACGGCTTAGGGATTTTAGGACATATTTTCGGACAAAAACAGGGAGCGGCTGCACAGGAAGTCAGTCAAAATACCGGTTTAGATATCGGGCAAGTGGCAAAACTATTAATGATACTTGCGCCAATCGTTATGGGTTATCTAGGCAAACAGAAGCAGCAAAACAATCTTGGTGCGGACGGTCTTTCTAATCTTTTGCAGGAAAAACAACAGCAAATTCAATCTTCGGGCAACCCGATGATGGATATAGTTGCGAACTTTTTTGACAAAAACCAGGACGGTAGTGCGATGGACGATCTTGCTTCGATGGCATCGAATTATTTTTCTAGGCGATAACCCTTTGTGCATTAAATAAAAATCAGGAATAAGATATTTCCCGCATCATTTCCAAATCTATCCAAAAACATAAAAAGCACCTGTAATTACAAGTGCTTAAAAGAAATGGTGGAGCAGAGGAGGGTCGAACTCCTGACCTCGGCATTGCGAACGCCGCGCTCTGCCAAACTGAGCTACTGCCCCATAATTAAGTTCTGATAATAAAAATCTATTCTGTAAGTGTCAAGTCAAATTGTTTATCAAACTGTTGCAGGCTGCAAACTATTATCTTAATTTTTAATTCACAGAAAATTTTTGACAAATTTATTTTTCAAAGCCGACAAAAACAGGTTCAGGCTTGAGGACAATGCCAAAGCGATCCTCAACCTTTTTTTGAATTTCTTCCATTAAATTCAAAATTTCTTTGGCAGTTGCCTGCCCGCGATTGGTTAATGCCAAAGTGTGTTTGGTTGAAAGCCCGACATTACCTTTTATGAAACCTTTCCGAAAACCGGCGTTTTCGATTAACCACGCGGCGGGAATTTTTACATTTTGGTCATCAACTTTGTAACTTGGCACATTTTCAACTCCAAGATTTTCGGCGTTTTTTTCGATTTCCGCAAATTTTTCCGCACTGACAATCGGGTTTTTGAAAAACGAACCCGCGCTTTGCGCGTCCGCGCCGCCTTGCCGGACGAGCATTGATTTTGTAGCCCGAATTTCACATACGGCTTTTCGAGTTTCTTTTAGATTTGGTATGCTGTCCGCAAAATGTTTTTTCAAATCGGCGTAGACAATTTTCGGCTCGCCGCCGAATTTCAAAGCGTAAGTTACGGCAAGAACAATGTAGCGATTTTTTTCGGTTGAATTAAAAATGCTCGTGCGGTAAGCAAAACCGCATTCGGAGTTTATTAATTCTTTAATTTCTTTTGTTTGACGGTCAAAAATTCTAATCAAAACTATTGATTCGGAAACTTCCTGACCGTAAGCTCCGACATTTTGTATCGGAGTTCCGCCGACAAAACCCGGAATGCCGCTCAGACATTCAATGCCTTGCAGATTTCTTTCGACACAAAAAGCAACAAATTCGTCCCAGTCCTCGCCCGCCTGCGCCGTAACAAAAACCGTTTCGTCATTTTCCGCAAAAGTCGAAACACCTTTTAGAGCAACCTGCAAAACCAAGCCGTCAAAACCTTTGTCGGCGATTAAAACATTGCTTCCGCCGCCGAGAATAAAAACTTTTAGATTGTTTTGTTCGGCAAATTCTAAGGATTTAATAATTTCCGTTTCATTTGTCGCCTGTATAAAAAAACGCGCCTTGCCGCCGATTTTAAAGGTTGTAAATTCGGCTAAAGGCACGTTTTTTTCAATTGCAAACATTATAAATAATAAATATCAACTTTTGATAAATTTTTTGCTATTAATTATGAGAATAGATACTTATTTTGCTTCGGTTTTTTCTTTTTCCTCCGCTTCTTTTCTCGCCTTCTTTGCCAAGTCAAAATACTCATCCCGAATTTTATCCAAGTCTTTGTCGTCTATTTCTTCCAAATCCAAAACCTGATTGCGGGCTTCTTTGACGGCGCGGACAATCTCGTCCAACTTAACCTGCATCGCTTCGGAATCACGATTCTGCGTGTTTTGAATCAGAAAAACCATCAAAAATGTGATAATCGTCGTGCCGGTGTTGATAACGAGCTGCCACGTATTGCTAAAGCCGAAAATCGGTCCTGAAATTCCCCAAATAATTACAATCGCAACCGCCGAAATAAAAGTAATTGGTTATCCTGCTTGACGCGAGATCCAATTTGCAAATCTCGTGAAAAACGATTTTTTTTTGCCCTTCATTTTTATTTTTTCTTATCCGTTCTCAAATTTCCTTTTTCGCCACGAGTTTTCGCACCGCTTCGATGTAATTTTTCATATAGACATCCTTTTCGATAAAAGGAACTCGGCGGCGAATCAAATTATAGGCTTTTTTCGTTCCGTTTCCCAAAGATTTTGCCGCGCCGATTTCCTTTTTTCTAAAATCAATGCCCTGCGCGGCACAAAAAAGTTCCAAAGCGAGAATTTGTTCAAGATTTTCGGTAATCTGGCGAAGTTTCAAGACAGATGTAACGCCCATTGAAACGTGGTCTTCAACGTTTGCCGAACTCGGAATCGTGTCAACCGAAGCCGGATGCGATAGAATTTTATTTTCGGTTGCAAGTGCCGCCGCCGTATACTGCACAAGCATAAAACCGGAATTTAATCCGCCGTTTTCGGCTAAAAACGCGGGTAAAACGTGCGCGTTGGAATTTTCATCGGTCAGGCGCATAATCCGGCGTTCAGAGATATTTCCAATTTCGGACAAAGCAATCGCCAGATAATCAAAGGCAAGCGCAAGCGGTTCGCCGTGAAAATTTCCGCCCGAAATTACAGCAATTTGTTCGCAGTTTTCGTCGCAAAAAATTAAAGGATTATCGGTTACGGCGTTGAGTTCGATATTGACAACCCATTCGGCATACGCAATCGAGTCGCGGCACGCGCCGTGAACTTGCGGCATACAGCGTAAAGTGTAAGCATCCTGCACGTTGGTTATGTCAAAACCGCGCACAAAATCGCTGCCTTGTAGAATTTCACGCAGATTTTTCGCACATAAAATCTGTCGCGGATGAGGTCGAAGCGCGTGAATTCTTTCATCAAAAGCCAAAGTCGTGCCGTTTAACGCTTCGAGTGAAAGACAGCCTGAAATATCGGCGATATCAGCCAAATACTTTGCTTTCCAAGTTTCGAGAAGTCCAACCGCCGTCATCACGGTTGTGCCGTTGGTTAAAGCCAGTCCTTCTTTGGCGGCAAGTTTTATTGGTTCTAGATTAGCTTTTCTTAACGCTTTTTCTGCGTTAAGAATTTCGCCTTCAAATTCCGCTTCGCCTTCGCCAATCAAAGGCAGAGACATATGGGCGAGCGGCGCAAGGTCGCCGCTTGCGCCTAAGCTCCCTTTTTCGGGAATTATCGGATGAACGCCTCGGTTGAGAAATTCGAGAAGAAGTTCGAGCGTTTCCAGCCGAATGCCGGAAAATCCACGCGCCAAAGTATTAGCGCGAATCAGCATAATCGCCCGCGTTGTCGGAATATCAAAAGGTTTTCCGACTCCGACGGCGTGGCTGAGAACAATGTTTTTTTGCAGCTGCGCCGATTCTTCTGGTGAAATAATTTTATCTTTGAACGCGCCGAAACCGGTTGTAATGCCGTATGCAATTTCGCCGCGCTCAAGCAATTTCTGCACGGCAGCGGCAGAACGATTTACCTGCGCTTGAGCTTTTTCCGACAAAACAACTCGCGGCGCATTTGGTTTTCCGAACGCGGTTGCGATTACTTGTTCAAATGTCAGACTTTCGCCGTCTAAAACGATTTTATTCATTTTTGTCAATTATTAACTTGCCTTTTTTAATAACTTGTTCAACTGCGTTACTGCCAAATTCGTAGGCGATTTGACGATAATCATTTGTGTCCAAAACCAAAATATCGGCTTGCTTTCCAACTTCAATTGAACCAATTTTTTCGCTCCAACCGACGGCAAAAGCGGCGTTAATGGTGACGGCATTTAATGCTTCCGAAGGCAGAAGTTTTTGATAGCGACAGGCAATCGCCATCGCAAATGGCAAAGACGGACACGGCGCGCTTCCGGGATTAAAATCAGTCGAAAGCGCAATCGCGCAACCCGCGTCAATCATCTTTCGCGCATCGGCAAACTCGCAGCTTCCAAAATTGAAATTAACCGTCGGCGTGATGACTCCAATTGTTTTCGATTTTGCCAGAAGCGCAATTTCCTCCTCGCTCGTCGCGTCTAAATGATCAATCGAAGTCGCGCCGTTTTCAATCGCAAATCGAGCGCAGCCGAGATTTGTAAATTCGTCAACGTGCGCTTTTAATCCAAAACCCAAACCTTTCGCGGCAAGCAGGACTTTTTTTGATTGTTCTAGATTAAAGGCGTTTTTTTCACAAAAGACATCAACGAAAAATGGTTTATTTTTAAAAGTCCCCTTAAAATTTAGTTCGCATTTTCTGACGTCGGCAATTACCGGCAGCATTTCTTCGCAAATTAAATTTATAAATTCATCTTCTCTGCCTTTGAATTCGGGCGAAACGGCGTGTGCGCCGAGAAATGTCGGAATAATATCAATCGGGTGAATTTTATCGAGTTCGGCAATCGCATCGAGCATTTTAAGTTCGGTTTCGAGATTTAATCCGTAGCCGGTTTTGACTTCGCAGGTCGTAACGCCCAATTCAAGCATTTTGTCCAGACGCTTTTGGCTTTGCTCAACCAATTCCGCCAAACACGCTTCGTGCGTCTTTTTAACTGTCGAAAGAATTCCGCCGCCCGCTTCCAAAATTTCCAGATAATCCGCGCCTTTGATTTTGAGTTCAAATTCATCAAGGCGGTTTCCCGCAAAAACCAGATGCGTATGACATTCGACAAAAGCCGGACAGATGACTTGTTGATTTGCGTCAACCGCATTTTCCGCTTTAAATTCGCGCAAAACCTTATCGGATTTTCCAACCGCAGCAATTACGCCATCTTTCACCGCAACCGCTCCGTTTTCGATAATGCCGATATCCTGCATCTGCCGACCTTTTTTGGCTTTCCCGTTTGATGAGCAGGTTACAAGCTGTCTGGCATTGTGAATTATTAAATCAACTTCCATTTCCGATGAGATTTTAGACGCTTATTTGTTTTGCGACAAGTTAGAGTATCGGCAAAGATCCAAAATCGGGATTAAACAAGAGTTTCTCATTTTTTGCAGAAGCCCGCACGAAGAGTCGAGGGCGGAAACACACTCGACTCTTCGTGCGGGCTTCTGCAATTTTAGAAAAAAAAGCGTCATAATAGAGATAAATACTATCGAATTTAGTTTTATTAACCGATTATTTAGTAGAAACCTGTGTCTGATTATTTTTGCCGACGATATAACTGTCACGCGAACGAATTACTAAATTCGGACGCTCAACCCGCACCTTGATCATTTTGCGTTGTCCTGCCTGCCCTTCATCTTTTGGGTAATAACCGATGTTGTATTGACGGCGCAATTCTTCAGCAATCCCTTCAAACGCGACGGTTAAACCGCCCGGAGTTGATTCGGGACGAAAAACTCTGCCGCCCGTAACGGCTGATAAATCTTCGAGATATTGTTTGCCGAGCGCGTATTCACGGCTGGAACTTCCAATCGGACTCATCACATTGTCGTCCGGAAACGGAATTGACGAACCCATCACGCCGCCGCGCCCAATGTTGCGATTGTATAAAAAAGTGTTGTAATAAATCGGAAAAATTAGCGCGTCCGCTTCTTCGGCTTCGGCAATTGTGCTGTCATAGGTTGCTTTGTTAGAAGTTGTATCAACGCCGTCGGTAAACAAAACAATGGCTTTGCGACCTTCGATTTTACTCAGACGCTTGCGGAGAGATGAATCAACCGCTTCGTAAAGTGAAGTCCCGTTGCCAAAATCGGCTCGGCGAATCGCTTTATAAATTTTCTGGCGGTCGTTTGTTACGTCGGTTAAAACGTGAATACCCGCATCAAATTCGATTACCATGACATTGTCCTGCGGTTTGAGTTGATTGGTAAAAGCAATTGCCGCATCTTGAATTTCCTCGATTTTATAAGCGGTTGAAGGGCTGGTATCTAAAAGTAAAATGACCGTAAAAGGTTTATCGGTGGTGCCGAAATAAGCGATTTCCTGTTCCTTACCGTCTTCAAATATCTTAAAATCAGATTGGCGCAGATTTGGAATATACAGACCGCTGCGGTCAAAGACGGAAACAGGAATCGTTACCAGTTTTGTTTCAATCTTAACCGCGTCAACATCGGCAGCAACTTCACCAGGGCTGGAAATTTCCGGCGGATTAGTCGGCTTTTTAGAATCCTTTTTTGATTTTTTTTCTTTTTTTAAAGCAGGACGATAAATCGTAACCGGTTTGCGAGGCGCAGATTCCGAATAATTTTTGTCCTCGTTTTCATTATTCGGTTGCGGAGTCGGCACTGTTATTACCTGTCTGCCTGATTGCGCGAAAGCAGCCGTTGTCAAACTGAAAATTAACCACAAAACGCTTATAAATTTACTCATCTTAACTTACTCCTTTCTATCAAAAGCGATATTTTGGGTAAGATGCAAGCCATATCAAAAAAGGTTGAAAAAGTTTAACAAATCAAATTTTCAATTTTCTTTCGTCTAATTCTGAAAACCTGCGCGGTTTAAATATTAGACATCTTTCCAAAATAAAATCACTTGTAATTTTAAAGATAAATTTCACCACAGAGCCACCGCAGTTCACTGTGAACTGCGGTGGCTCTGTGGTGAAAAAATATTTCTGTCTTGGCAAATTAGTTAAGAATTGAGAGTTGAAGTTTGGCTGCCGAATTCCTGACTTTCCCAAAAGTCCTGATGATATTAAGTCGCAGTTTTCGGTTCATCAATTCTCTCATTTCTAATCTCATTGGTTAATTGCTTATCTTTCAACTTTTCTTCGATTACGGTCATTTCATCAATTGTTCGATTTATCAATCCGCCAATCAAAATAACCAAAGCCGTCAGGAAAAGCCACAGCATTAAAATTATCACCGCGCCGAGCGAGCCGTAAGTTTTGTCATAAGTGTTGAAATAATTTAAATAAAGACGAAAACCATTTGACAGTAAAAGCCACAAAATTATACCGACAACCGCGCCTGGTGTAATCCAAGTCCATTTAAAAGGAGAATGGTTCGGGATGTAATTATATAGAAGACCGAATACAATAAGCAGAACGATCAGAATTGCAACCCATTGAATAATGATTAAAAAAAACGGCGAGGGAACAGGTAAAGAAAGTGTGGAAAGGGCAAAAGAAATAAATTTCCAGCCGTAAAAAACAATCGCTAGAGCAATTGAAACGAGGATTGCTATAACCACAGTAAAAATTAGTGAAAGAAGTTTTGTTTTCCACCAATCGCGTGTTTCTACTAAATTATAAACCGAATTAAGCGCAACGCGAATGCTGTCAACGCCAGCCGAAGCAAACCACAGCGCAGTGAAAAAGCCGAGCGTTAATTTTCCGCCCGAACTGTTTTCCGTAACTTCCTTAATAGTTGTTTGCACTAATTCATAAGCCGAAACCGGCATAATTTGCCGCAAATAAAAGAAAAGCTCGCCGCGCAAATCTTCCGCCGAACTTAAAACCATTCCAAATAAAGAAATTAAAAAAAGCAAAAGTGGAAAAAGCGCAAACGAAAAATAAAACGCAACCTGCGCCGCGCTGCTCAAAATGTCTTCTTCATATACTTTGTCGTAAAGTTTGGAAAAAAATGTTTTGAATTGGAAGTTTTTAAAAATCATTTTATTAAATGGAAAATTTAGCTTGCCGCCCGTAAAAGTTCAGGTTTATCTTTCGCTAATTTTTTTAATTCATAAAGTTTCATCAATGCCTCAACCGGCGACAGCGCGTCTGTATCAATTTCCGACAATTTTCTTTCAATTTCGCTTTGTTTTTGCGATTGCAAATTTAATACCGTTTTTCCGCCGTGTTCTTTGTCATATTCCAGAAGAAGCTGCTCTGCCCGGCGCACGACAGGTTTTGGCAAACCGGCGAGTTTAGCAACATAAACGCCGTAACTTTTTAGTGCTGTGCCTTTTTCCAGTCTGTATTTGAAGGTTAGTTTAGCGTCTTTTTCTTCGATTAGAAAATAAAAATTTTCAAGGCGCGGCAGAAATTCTTCGAGTTCGGCGAGTTCGTGATAATGCGTAGCGAAAAGCGTGCGCGTCTTTAATTTTGGATGATTATGGATAAATTCCAGAACGGAGCGCGCCACCGCTAAACCATCATAAGTTGAAGTTCCTCTCCCTAGTTCATCCAATAAAATCAGGCTGTTCGGCGAAGCGTGATGAAGAATTTCGGCGGTTTCAATCATTTCCGTCATAAAGGTTGATTCGCCGCTTCCGATACGGTCGTAAAGTCCGATACGCGTAAAAATTCGGTCGCAAACGCCGATAACTGCTTCATCAGCTGGAACGAAACTGCCTATTTGAGCGAGCAATACGATTAGAGCGATTTGCCGCAAATAAGTAGATTTTCCTGAAGCGTTCGGACCTGTTATCAAAGCGATTTGCGGCGCGCCGTTGCCGCCGAGCGCGGAATCATTCGAAACAAATTCAATTTCGTTTTGAAGCAGAATTTTTTCAATAACGGCGTGTCGCCCGTTTTTTATTCGCAAAAGGGAAGTTTCATTGACCGTCGGACGCGAATAATTATTAGTGTCGGCAACTTCGGCGAGCGAACAAATCGCGTCTGTATAAGCAATTGTCGAAGCCGTCAGCAAAATTTCGGGACGATTCTTGCCGACTTCCGCGCAAATTTGGCGAAACAAACTATTTTCGAGTTCCGAAATTCTTTCCTGGGCGTGAATTACCAACGATTCGTGTTCTTTTAATTCCAGCGTGATGTATCTTTCCGACGGAATAAGAGTTTGTTTGCGCGTGTAGTCATCGGGAACTAAATGCAAATTCGGTTTGGTAACTTCGATGTAATAACCAAAAACCTTATTAAACCCGACGCGCAGAGATTTAATTCCCGTTCTTTCACGTTCGCGTTTTTCCATTTCCGCCAAAAAACTCTTGCCGTCTTTTAAGGTTTGGCGAAGTTTGTCCAAATCTTCGGAAAAACCGGCGCGAATAATTCCGACTTGTTCGTTATAACGAGAGGGAATTTCGTCGGAAATTCCGCTTTCGATGAGTTTTGCAGTTTTTGAACATTCAGGCAAATGCGTCAAAATCTGCCCAAAACGAACCGTGTCATTTCGCAGGACATTTTTGACAAGCGGAATCAATTCCAGACTTTTGCCGAATGCGCGGAGTTCATACGCCGAAATATAATTTGCTCTGGCGCGGCTCGAAAGACGTTCCAAATCTTTGATATTTGAAAATATTTCTCTTATTTTCTCGCGTTCTTCGACATTCTCCTTAAACCACGCAATATGTTCCTGACGGCGATAAATCTCCGCGCAGTCAAGCAGCGGCTGACGCAGCCATTTCCGCAGAAGCCTTCCGCCCATAGCGGTTTTCGTGTGGTCAATCACCGACAAAAGACTCGCGCCCGTAGAACTTTCAAAAATCTCAAGACTTCGCAAAGTATTGCCGTCAAGCAGCATAAATTCGCTGAAATCATAACTTGTCAACCGTGTAAGTTGTTCCGCCGCTTCACCTTGCGTGATTTGCAGATAAGAAATTAAAGCACCCGCCGCCGAAACCGCTAAAGGTAAATTTTCAATCCCGAAAGGCTGCAAAGTTTTGGTGTGAAAATGCTTGAAAAGAGTTTTTCGGGCATTTTCAAAAGCAAATATCTCCGCGTTTAATTTTGTAACAAATTGCGGCAAATCCCGATTGCTGAAGGTTTCCTGTGTTTCAGCAATAATAATTTCGGCGGGCGAAAGACGCTGCAATTCGCTTAAAGCATCTTTATTTTCGATTTCGGTTGCGGCAAAATCGCCCGTTGTAATGTCTGCATAAGCAATTCCGGCGCGTTGTCCGTCGCTGAAAAACGAAACCAGATAATTATTTGATTTGCTGTCGAGCAGCTGCGGTTCGATAACCGTTCCTGCCGTAACCGTGCGGACGACTTCGCGTTGAATCAATCTCTTACCATTTTCATTTTTGATAGGAATACTTGAAGTTTGTTCGCAGATTGCTACACGATGACCGCGAGAAATAAGCGTGGCAAGATGTTTTTCGAGAACGTAATGCGGAATTCCCGCCAGCGGAACTCGCATATTTTTGCCCATCGGTTTTGAGGTTAGAGCAATATCAAGTTCACGCGACAACAATCTTGCATCGTCGTCAAAGGCTTCGTAAAAATCGCCCAAACGAAAAAGCAAAATTGCATCTTGATGCTTTGCTTTGATTTCGAGATATTGCCGTCGAATCGGGGTTTCGTCTTTCATTTGCAAAATTATTTTAACAGAAACTCTTTAATAATTTCAGCAATGTTTTTAATGTTTTGGTGAACTTGTTTGATTTGGGCAAAAGTTAAAATAGTTACAACGGTTTCAATGTCCTGAAATTCACGACCCAAAGATTTGCGGGCGCGGTTCAAATCTCTTTCGGATGTAATTACGAGAAACGGTTTTGTTCGCTGCGCTTGGTAAGCGCGTTTGAGTTTGGCAAAAGCGGAATCAATGTTGCCCTTGCTCTGTACTTCAAAAATGTGCGAAAGACGTTGACTTTTTGGCGTTTCGCGCCAGATTACATCGTAAAACTCAAATTCCGTTTCGGCATAAAAGCCTAAACTTTCACCGATTTCAGCTAACATCAGTTGTATATTTGTGTGCGAAAAACTTTTTGCTTGAGAAATTGTTAATGTAAAACCTGAAGTTTCTTTTTCTACTTCCGTTTTACCTCTTTCAGTTATTGTCCAATTTCCGCGCTCGCGTTCGATAAGATTTTGTTCATCTAAAGTTTTGCCTGCTTTTTGAATCGCACTTCGCCATGCTTTATTTTTTCCGTTTTTGATTTCACCGATTTCTTTTTCAGAAAGCTGCGGAAAATAAGCAATCAGCCTTTCATATAAAAAACGCAGATTATCTACCCCGCCAGTGGCGACGAGTTCTTGCAAAATCGGCATCTCAATTGATGAAATTTTTGGAATCGGCACTAAATTATTCGCTTGAATTTGCTGAAATTTTTACTTGTTATATCGGTTTTTAATTCGTCAAGTAAATTTGTCAAACGGCTTTTCATTATTTCCGTCATCTTTTTAGACTTACAGTCGCTGCTGGTTTTAAACAATTCGGGCGAACCGATTTTGACAAAAATTTGCGGCTTAAATTCGCCCAAAAATTCATAACGCATCGCCAGCGAAATGACAAAAACTTCACCAATTTTCCCGATAATTCTCGACAAGCCATTGTAAAATTTCAGTGGTCGCGCATCATTCGGCGAAATCTCGCCTTGCGGAAATATCCAAAGCGTTCTATCTGTTTTTTTTAATAAGTTGGCGGCATAATTTACGCTTTCAACCGCTGTTCGTGGATTTTCCCGCACGACGGAAAATGCGCCGAGTTTGCGAAAAAGAAACAAATTTTTCAACTGCTTTTCCTCCATCATTATAAATGAATCGAGTTTAGCCTTTCTGGAAATTTCAAAAGCGATGAGTCCGTCCCACCAGCTTGAATGATTTGCATAGATTATAAAAGGAATTTCAGCATTTTTATCCCGAAGAAAATCCAAGCCCGAAACTTGCAAAGAGTGAAAGCGGCGTTTGAGCAGATTGCGATTATAGATTGAAAAAATCGTTTCAAACCACGCACTTTTTTTAGCTTCCAACATATTTACGGGTTACGCGCCGATTTATTCCGCAGGTTATTTCGTAGGAAATTGTATCGTTCAATTTCGCTAATTCTTCTGCCGTTATTTTTAACTTATTTTGTTCGCCAATTAAAATAACTTCATCATTTACTTTAACATTTGGAACGTCGGTTACGTCCAAAATCGTCCAATCCATCGAAATCATGCCGACAACAGAAGCGAAAACGCCGTTAATAATCGCCCGTCCGCGATTGGAAAATGAACGCCGAAAACCATCGTGATAGCCGATAGGAACGGTTGCAATGACGGAATCTTTTTTAGTTTTGAATGTTCGGCTGTAACCAAGAGTTTCGCCTTTCGGAACTTTTTTAAGATGAGAGATGCGCGTGTGCAGCGACATTACGGCGCGAAGCTCAGGCTTTTCAATTCCTTTCGGCAGCACATCATCGCCCAAACCGTATAAAACACCGCCCAAACGCACTAAATTATTGCGTGAATTTTTATGCGCGATTGCTCCCGGCGAGTTGGCTAAATCTTTATATTTCGGGCGAAAACCATTTTCTTCAAAAATTGAAACTGCTTCATTAAATTGCCTTATCTGCCGTTGCGTAAAATCATTTTCCGCCAAATTATCCGCCGCCGCAAAATGCGTCATAATGCCTTCGACACGCAAATTATCAAACTGTTTCAAACCTTCAACAAATACTTTAACTTCGTCAAAACGAACGCCGATTCTGCCCATTCCCGTATCAACTTTAAGGTGAATGTCGGCTGTTAAATCCTTTTCTTTTGCGGCTTGATTAAATTCTTTGGCAATCTCCAACTGATAAATAACCGGCGTTAAATTGTATTTTAACAAAAGTTTTTCCTGCCCCGTCCAAAAACTTCCCAAGCAGAGGATCGGTTTTTTTATTCCGCTTTCGCGCAATTCCAAACCTTCTTCCGGTAATGCCACGCCAAACCAATCAATGCCTTCTTTCTCAAGATTTTTAGCACATTCAACCGCGCCGTGTCCGTAACCGTCGGCTTTGACAACCGCCATATATTTGATGTTTTGTCCGATAAAATCTTTAACCGAATGGAAATTAAAGGCGAGATTGTCTAAGTGGATTTCCGCCCAAGTCGGGCGTTCTGCGCCAAGCGATGACATAATAAAATTAGAACTTTCGCACGGGCGAGAATAAAAGCGAAAGTCCCTTGATAATTAGCGAACAAAAACATTTGGTATCGGAATATCATCTCCAAAACCAAATGGTTGTGCCAAAAAGCCTTGTGTTGATTGTTGCAGATACCAAACACCTGTCGAAGGTCTGAACACTGCAATGTCGGTTTTTCCGTCACCGTCGTAATCTGCCGGGACAGGCTTATCCTCGGCAGCCCCGAACTGCTGTGCATAAAAAGAACCATTACTGCTGTTAATGCGATACCAAAAGCCGTTTGACGGTCGCCAGACGGCAATATCAGCTTTCCCGTCGCCGTCATAATCAGCCGGAACAAGTTTATCGGTCGGAAGTCCGAAACGCTCGACTCTCATCGTATTGGTTGAACTTTGTAAAATATACCAGATGCCATCTCGATAAACAGCTAAATCGGCTTTTCCGTCACCGTCATAATCTGCCGGAACTCTTTTGTCCCAGCTAGCTCCCCATTGCCTTTCGACTCCGGAATTGGTCGAACCTTGCAAAATCTTGAAGTAGCTCGGCGCACCGCCAACATCTTGGTCATCATAAACGGCTAAATTGGTTTTACCGTCGCCGTCGTAGTCGGCAGGTGCCGGTATATCGAATTCATAAGCTGACCTTCTCCCCCACTGTCTGGCAATATAAGTATTATCCGAGCTTCTGAGAATATACCAGGTGTTGTCGGCGACTCCAATATAACCATTTACCAAAGCTCCTCCTCGATAAACAGCCAAATCGGTTCTCCCGTCACCATCATAATCACCTGGCACGAGCAAATCGTCTCTTTGTCCCCATTGAATAGAGGAATATCCGCCGGAACTTTTCATGATATACCAGAATCCATTCGACGGACGAAAGACCGAAATGTCCGCTTTGCCGTCGCCGTCAAAATCAGCTGCTAAATTCTGCCCGAAGATACTGGCAGAAAAAACCATTAAACAATATAAGATGTAAAGAAATCTCATAATTTTTCCCTCCTGTTTGAAAGTAGACGCGAAGAATTTAAAAACTTCAATATAATTGTTTTAAACCACAATATAATTATTTTAAGATTAATACAATAATAATTTTGCTTGAGTATAAAATAATGTAGAAACACGCAAGAAGTATATTTTCATCTTTAGTATCGTGCCGACCTCGGTATTGCAGACTTCAAGTCTTATCCTCGCCCGTGCGAAAGTTCAAAAAATAACAAAGATTTGTTCTAATTATTTAGAGATTACTTTAACTGTCGGCAAAGTGACAATTAAAGTAATTTCTAAAGGGGAATATTGCCGTGTTTTTTCGGCGGATTTGTATCACGCTTATTTTGCAGCAATGATAAAGCCCGAATAAGTTTCGGTCTGGTGCAAGAGGGTTCGATTACTTCGTCAATATATCCGCGTTCTGCGGCAATATACGGATTGGCAAATTTTTCTTCAAATTCGGAAACTTTTTCTTTGCGATATTCCTCGGAATTTTCCGCAATCTCCTTACGATACAAAACTCCAACTGCGCCTTCCGCGCCCATCACGGCAATTTCCGCCGTCGGATATGCAAAATTTATATCCGTGCGGATGTGTTTTGAAGCCATCACACAATACGCGCCGCCGTAAGCCTTGCGTGTGATAACGGTAATTTTCGGGACGGTTGCTTCGGCAAAAGCAAAAAGGAGTTTCGCGCCGTGACGGATAATTCCGCCGTGTTCTTGATTTACGCCGGGCAGAAAACCGGGAACATCTTCAAAAGTAATGAGCGGAATATTAAAGCAATCGCAAAATCTCACAAATCTTGCGGCTTTGACCGATGCGTCAATATCCAAAACACCGGCAAGAAAAGCCGGTTGATTGGCAACAATGCCAACCGAATAACCGCCAAGCCGCGCAAAACCGACAACAATATTCGGCGCGTAATGCTCCTGAACTTCAAAAAAATAATTTTCGTCGGCGATTATTTGAACAATGTCGCGGATGTCGTAAGGCTGTGTCGAAACCTCCGGCACGATTGAGTTTAATTTTTCATCCGTTCGATTGCTCGGGTCGTTGGTCGGCACAAACGGCGGATTTTCCATATTGTTCGACGGCACAAAAGAAAGTAATTCGCGCGTCAGCCGCAAAGCGTGTTCGTCCGTTTCAGCCGCAAAATGCGCCACGCCCGATATTGCATTATGCGTCATTGCGCCGCCAAGTTCGTCCTTGCTAACTTCTTCATGTGTAACGGTTTTTATCACGTCGGGACCGGTGATGAACATATACGAAGTATCTTTAACCATCACATTAAAATCCGTGATTGCAGGAGAATAAACCGCGCCGCCCGCGCACGGTCCGAGAATGCAGCTGATTTGCGGAACTACGCCGCTCGCCAGAGTATTTCGCAAAAAAATATCGGCGTAACCGCCAAGTGAAACAACGCCTTCTTGGATTCTCGCGCCGCCCGAATCATTTAAACCAATAATTGGTGCGCCGGTTTTCATTGCAAAATCCATTACTTTGACGATTTTTTGGGCGTGAGTTTCGCTCAAAGAACCGCCGAAAACCGTAAAATCCTGTGCAAAAACAAAAACTTCGCGCCCGTTCACGAGTCCGTGTCCGGTAATCACGCCGTCGCCGAGATATTTTTGCTCTTCCAAGCCGAAATCCGTTGAACGATGGACGACAAATTTATCAAATTCTTCAAATGAACCTTCGTCCAAGAAAAATTCGATGCGTTCCCGCGCCGCCATTTTTCCCGCAGCACGTTGTTTTTCAACCCGCGCCGCGCCGCCACCTTGTTCCGCCAGACGGGATTTTTCCTTTAAAAGTTCGAGTTTGCTTTTTGCTGCCTGTTTGCTTGTCGGTTGCATATTGATTAAGTTTAGCGAGTTTGCGGTATTTTGCAAATGATCAAAATCTTGAAATTTTCGGTTAAATTTCCTGCTTGATTTTACCAAGAATTTTTTTGACGAATAATGATGCTTGACATATTTCATCAGCGGTTTCGGAAGGATTTTAATTTATTAAACAACCATTCTTTTTCGGATACTTCGCAAAGCCCAATTTAACAACACAAAAGAAACAACCAGCAAATAAACCGTTTCGTAAATATGCCGAAACGCAAAATTGCCGTTCAAACAAGCGCGTGTTAAATCAATGACAGCTGTCGTCGGCAGAATGTACGCGATAATTTGCAGCCAACCCGGAAGCAATTCGACGGGAAACCATGCGCCGCACAGGAAAATCGTTGAAAAGAAAAGCGCGAAAAATATATTAAAATGGTCAATCTCAAAAATATGGGCGGTTAATCCCAAAGCCAGACTGCCGAGAAAAAGACAACCGAAAGTCAGAGGCAAAATTGCCAGCGGCGTAAATGCTGATGTCGCCGAACCGAAAATTATCACTAAAGGCAAGATAAACAGCGTATCAATTATGCCTTTCGTAACTGCCCAGAGAATTTCACCGAAAGCAAGTGATTCGGCATTAACGGGCGTTGCCAAAATCGCATCGTAAGTTGATTGATAAACCATTCGGAAATACGCGCCGTAGGTCATCTCGAAAACCGCCCGCATCAAAACCGTAAACGCCAGAACGCCTGCGCCGACAAATGAAAGATAGCTCAAACCGTTTATTTTTGATGTTACCAACGCGCCGACTCCGAAACCGAAAGCGAAAAATGTAAAAATCGGTTCAATTACGGGCGCAATAAGTTCAGTTTTCCAAAGCCGCAAATAGACGCGCGAATTTCTTCGCCAAACGGCGAAAGCATCAATTAAGTCAACTTTTGAAAGGGCAAAATGCAATCTATGTTTCTTTATTAAAGGGAAAGTTCCGATTTTCGATAAGAGTTAATAATTTGGCAAGATTATCTTTCGTTTTCCTGATTAAATCTTCTGAATAATTAAAAATTTTAGAGTTTTCCTCAAATTCATCCAAATCCAAAATCTCATACGCAAAATCCTTCCAAACTAAGACATCAATATCTAAATCAATATAATCTAGAACACCGTTTTTGAATTTCGGCGGCAGATTGACATTGCAATAATAATTTCGCAAATCGCCGTCGGGTTCGTGAAACCGAAAAACATTATACCAAAGGTCAAGCCAATAAAATTCGTAACTAATAGTTCCGCGTCTGATAACGCCGAGATGTGAATGTTTTACTTCTTTCTTAAATTCACCAACAAATATCAGCAGAGAATCTTTTTGCTCAATCAATTTCGCTTTCCAACTTCGATGAACTTTTCCGTCAAACTTATATGAGTTGATTGTGATGAGTTTGTTTGGGTTGGTCATTATTTAGAATTCAACGGTTGATAAAAAATCAATCAAAGCGGAGTTAAATTGTGCGGGCTGTTCGAGGCTGGAATAATGTCCGGCATTTTCGATTTTTACAAGCATTGAAGTTAAAATCATTTTATTCATTTTTTCAGCAGTTTTGAAACTTGTTATTTTATCTTCTTCTCCGAAAATAAGCAGCGTCGGTATATTAATTTCTTCCAAAATTGGCGCGTGGTCTTTTCGTTCCGCCATTCCGCGAAGCGCGGCGATTGCTGCTTTGGGATTGACTTCAGCAAACATTTTTTCAATTTCTCCCACCAAATTTGGATTGTTTATCTTTGTATTTACGCAAATAAGAGTGGGCAGCAAATTATCAATCAAGGCTTGCGCTCCGCTTTTTTCTATCTTTTCAATTAAATTAAACCGTGATTCGCGCTTTTCTTCCGTATCGGCTGCATAATTTGTATCGAACAAAACAAGCGCGGCAAATTTTTCTGGAAAAAGTTGATAAAGATTGAAAGAAACATAACCGCCCATCGAAAGACCGCCGATGACAGCCCGTTCTATTTCAAGCGCGTCAAGAAGTTCGGCAACATCTTTCGCCATATCTTCCATAGAATTTATATCGGAAAAATTATGACTTTCACCAAATCCGCGCAAATCGGGCAAAATTAATCGAAAACCAGCTGCAACAATTTCATCAACTTGCGGCTGCCACATTTTTTGATAGAGCGGAAAAGCATGAAGTAAAATTATTGGTTTTCCGCTTCCGTATTCCTTAAAAGCTAATTTCATTTTTAAATTATTCTTTCGGACTTCTGACGACCAAAACCGAACAAGGCGCGTGATGGACAACTGAATCGGAAACCGAACCGAGCAGAAGTCTTTCCCAACGATTATAACCGTGCGAACCGACAATAATTAAATCAGCATAAGTTTCTTCGGCGGTTTCAACGATGCGGCTTTCGGGCGAACCGAATAAAATTTCGGTAAAGACCAATATACTTTTGTCAGAAAACATCTCTTTGATTTTTTGAGCGGTTGCGTCCAAAGTTTTTTCGGCATTTTCTCGCGCAGTTTTTTCGATTTCGGTTGTCGCTGGCAAATATCCCGCGTATGGTTCAATCGCCAACGGCACTGCCATATCAACAACGGAAATGATTTTGATTTCATCATTGTCAGAAAAACTAAAAAGTTTTAAGATATCAACGGCTGAATCGCTGTGTTTTGTGCCGTCAGTCGCCAGCAAAATTTTCATATCACGATGTCTCCCGAAAGTTAAAAAAGAATATAAATATGTTATACCTGTTTTACTTAAAATCAAAAAACTTGAGTATCAAGAAGTCGTAAGAAAACATCTTCGAGATTTGAAGGTCGCAGAAGCATCGGACGCGAACCGTAGTTTTGCATTAAGAGTGTTAGTTGATCAGCGTTTTCGGCAAAATAAAGATGCGCCGTGCCGCGTTTGACGGCAATAAAATTTGCGTTTGTTTTTTGTAATGGAAGAGCATCGGCTTCGCGGACTTCTAATGCGTAGCGTTTTACCTTTTCGTAAATTAAATCACGCGGAATGCCATCTGCAATAATTTTTCCGTGCGCCATGACCAAAAGACGTTGGCATAACTTTTCTGCTTCATCCATATAATGCGTTGAAAGCACAATTGTTAAATTTTCGGCGCGCCGCAATTCTTCCAACTTTTCCCAGATTTCCTGTCGAACATTCGGGTCAAGTCCTGTCGTTGGTTCATCAAGGAGAAGAATTTTTGGCTTATGAAGAAGTGCGCGGGCAATTATCAATCTCCGTTTCATCCCGCCTGAAAGCGCGTCAACTTTTGCGTCCGCTTTTTTCGCAAGCCTGATAAAATCCAGCAGTTCTTCCGTTCTTCTAATGGCAAATTCCTGTTCAAGACGAAAATAGCGCGAATAAACCAGCAGATTTTCCCGCACATTCAAATCCGGGTCGAGATTATTTTCCTGCGGAACGATGCCGATTATTGAACGAATTTCTCTTTCATCTTTTTTTATATTGAAACCTTCAACAAAAAGTTCACCATCCGATAATGGAGAACGACAGGCAATCATCCGCATTGTCGTAGATTTTCCGGCACCGTTTTCGCCCAAAATCGCAAATGTTTCGCCGCGCCGGACATTAAAACTAATACCGTCAACAGCGCGGAAGTCGCCGAAATTTTTTAGTAAATTTTTTGCTTCGATAGCGAAATTCATTAGAATTTTGAGTTTCTAAATCGGGTTATGCGGCGGCGGCAGTGCCAGTCAAATTTTTCATTAGTTTCTCGAAAAGTTGAAAAAGAATAAGTTTTTCAGTTTCCGTAAAATTCAAGAAAGTTCGATTTTCGAGTTTAAGCCATTGTTCTTCTACTAAACTTTGGCGTTCATTTCCTTTTTCCGTCAAAAAAACTCGCACGATTCGTCCGTCTTTTTTTCCTCTTTGAATTCTAACATAACCGCTCTCTTTTAAGTTTTTAACCATTTTGTTAATCGTCGGCGTGGATAAATTAAGATTTTTTGAAAGTTCAATCTGGCTTTGTCCGTCCTTTTTCCAAAGCGAAATCAAAATAAAAACTTGTCCGCTATGCAGCTTTATCTCGTTCATTGATTTTTCGAGATTTACCCAATAAGAGTTTGAAACAGGCGTTAATAGATAAGTTATTGTGTCTTCAAATTTTATCATAATTTCATTAGCAAACAAATCATATGTTATTAACATCCTAACTATCAATTGGCAAATTATAATTTCTCAGTAATTTAATTGTCAATTTTTATGGAATATATAATTTTTTTGAAATATATTAAAATTACAATATGGAAAACCAAGTGAAAGATTTTGAGAAAAAAATTACATTGTTAAAAGAAACACGGCTTCAGCTTTTAAAGTTACATAAACTTTTGGTTGATATTGAAAGAGAAAATTATGAAAAAGACAACGGTCAAATAACAAGCGGACAATTTTTGAACCTTTTGTTGAATGAGGAAAATTTTGCTTGGCTGAGAAAATTTTCGACCTTGATTGTTGAAATTGATGAAATGCTGGATTTAAGCGACGGTTACACGGAAAATATGATTGAAAAGCAATTTTCTCAGATGCGAAATTTGCTTGATTTGAAAAATGCCGACGAAGACTTCAAGACAAAATATCAAATGGTTTTGCAGAATAATTCCGAAGTTGCGGGAAAACACGGTGAACTGAAAAATCTTTTAGCGAGCAAATAAAAAGGCGTGGACACCAACACGCCTTTAAGTCTATAATTTGAAAAATTATTTTCTACCGCTTTTCTTCCAATCATCTAAAAATGAGTTTAAGCCTTTGTCGGTCAAAGGGTGTTGGATGAGCTGATTAAGCACTTTAAAGGGAACGGTCGCCACGTCTGCGCCTGCCAAAGCGCAATCAACAATGTGTATCGGATGGCGAATGCTCGCTGCCAAAACTTCGGTTTCAAACCCGTAGTTTTCATAAATCTGGATAATATCACGAATAAGCTGCATACCGTTTTCTGAAATATCGTCAAGCCGTCCGATAAACGGAGAAATATAACTCGCGCCCGCCTTTGCTGCGAGAAGTGCTTGGGAAGCCGAGAAACACAGCGTTACATTAACCTTTGTGCCTTCATCGCGAAAAATGCGGGTCGCTTTCAAACCATCCCAAGTTAATGGACATTTTACAACAACGTTAGACGCGATTTTCGCTAATTCACGTCCTTGTTTTAACATTCCTTTAGTGTCCAAAGCCGTAACTTCCGCCGAAACATCGCCTTTAACAATCTCGCAAATCTCAGCAATTCGTTTATTAAAATCAACATCGCCTTCTTTTGCCACCAATGACGGATTAGTTGTAACTCCATCAATCAAGTTAAGTTCGTTGGCTTCTTTAATTTCATCTAAATTCGCCGTATCAATAAAAAACTTCATTGCATTTCTCCTTTCAACTTTGCTTTATTTGTTCGGAACTATACTCAATAATAAATTTATTGCCAGAATAACCAAACTCGTAATAGCAAAACCTTTATTTTTTCCGTATTTCAACGCAATAATACTTGAAATAGCTCCGCTAATCAATAAAAGCAACCAAATAATAAAAGAACTTGAGGTCAGAAAACTTATTGTGTCATTGTAATTTAACTCGTTCAGATACAGCCATTGCCAGTAATTATGCGTCAGAGCCAACACAATAGGCGCGACTTCAATGATTTTAAAACCCTGATAAGTTACTTTTTCTTTGATATTTGTGAGCTTATTTGTATCTTTGTTTTGTAAAATTGTTTCATTTGAAGTTTCAAATTCAATCGGCGATTGTTTTGTAAAATTGTTCAAAACTGCGGTCTTGGCATTTGCTGGATTATTTTTTGCCGATAAAATTAACCGCGTTCCGTCTTCGAGGCAAAATTCAAGCGTATTATCAAGATAATCAACATTGCATTTCGGACAGCATTTCATCAATTTAATTTTTTTATCGGATTTCTTAAAGTTCCGATTCCTTCAATTTCAACCTCAACAATATCGCCGTCATTTAGTTTTGAAACACCCGACGGCGTTCCTGTGGCGATAATATCGCCCGCATTTAAAGTCATCTGATTTGAAATATATCTTATCAAAAATGGAACCGGGAAAACCATCTGCGAAGTTCGTCCTGTTTGTTTAATTACGCCGTTGACTTTTGTTATTACGCGAATGTCCGCAACGTCCAATTCGGTTTCGATAAATGCGCCAATCGGACAAAAAGTGTCAAATGATTTGGCGCGGGTGAACTGAACATCTTGGCGTTGCAAATCTCTCGCGGTAATATCATTTAAGCAAGTGTAACCGAAAACATATTCAAGCGGATTATCATTTTCGGATAAGTTTTTACAACTGCGTCTGATAACGACGGCAAGTTCGCCTTCATGTTCAATTTGGTTTGATAGTTTGGGAATAAAAATCGCTTCACCTTCGGTAATAATTGCAGACGGTGCTTTTAGAAAGAGAAGCGGTTCTTTCGGAACTTTGTTGCCGAGTTCGGCGGCGTGCTCGGCGTAATTGCGCCCGACGCAGACGATTTTTGAAGGCGAAGCGGGCGGAAGAAATTTTACGTTTTCAATCTTTATGTATTTGGTTAATTTAACTGCGCCGCTTGGCAGGTTTACATCTTCTAAATCATCAAGCGGGAAAACCGAATCATTATTGACTGCTCCCCAATGTTTTACGTTTTTATACTCAAAATGGCAAAGTTTCATACAATTTTACGGCGCGGTTTCGGAAACGATTTCCGATGGTTCGCTAGTATTTCTTAACATATCTGTGGCGGTTAAATAATAATAATAAGTTTTGCCAGATTCGACCTTCGCGTCCTGAAAAGTGTTGGTCGTCAAGAGTTCCGGCGTTAAATTTTGCCATTGGGATAACGGCAAATTTTTGTCTGTCGAACGATAAATGCGGTAACCTGCAATGTCTTTTTCGGGATTAATGGCAAAAAAGATAGATAAATTATTCGGTGCGGCGGCGATGGTTATTGCGCTCGGTGGACTCGGCGGGAAAATATCTTTCGGTGAAAGTTTTAAGATGTTTGATTCCAGGCTTTCGACAGGTTCGCCGTTGCTCCCCAACGAAACTGTCCGCGCAAAATAAGAATAATCTTTGCCGAATTCAAACGACTTATCTGAAAACTCTGTTTGAGTAACAGGTATTTCATTTAAAAGTTTGGCAGTTTCTTTTTCCGACGATGAACGATAAACATTGTATCCAAGAATATTAACGGGTTTCGACCCATCTACGTTTGTGTTAGGCGCATTCCAATCTAAAATAATCGCAGGTTCGGTGATTTTTGCAGAAAGGGATGTTGGAGATTCGGCAATCTTCGCCGTCGGTTCAATCAAAAGGAAATTTGAAAAAGCCGCCTTTTGTCCCAAAGCATTGACGAAGCGAACAGCATAACGAAGGCGCACGGGTTGTCCGGCAAACTCGAGCGCATCCGTATAACTTATCTTCTTTAAACCAAAATCCGCATCTGTAAGCGGCAAGGTCGCAATCAAAGTGCTGCGCGAGGCAAATTCTTCTTCCAAAAGTGTCAAAGGTGCGTTCAATGGTTCGGCTAAACGGTAGATATCGGCACGATCAATATTTAAGATGCTTCCGTCAGGCGCGTTGCGGGCGGGCATAGTCCATGTTAAATTAACTTTATCGCCGCGCTGAAAGCCTGAAATTTCCACTCTTTGCAGTACTCTTTCAACCGGCGGAAGCGGCGGCTTACGCTTGCCGCAACTTAAACAAATAAGCAAAGCAAACATCATAAACGCTAATACTACTTTTTTTTGCGCTTGTTTGTTTAACGCTAAAAACTTAAGCATCTTTTTAAAAAGTGTTTAATTTATAAAACGTATTGCCTCAGATTTTGGTCCTTGACTAACTCCTCGAGTTTGTCTTTGACATATTCGGAATCTAGGATTTGGTTTTTGTTCTCCAGTTCGCTTCCGAGAAAACTAATTTCTTCCAACAACTTTTCTAAAAGCGTGTGGAGTCGCCGCGCACCTATATCTTCGGTGTTATTATTGATGCTAACAGTCATTTCGGCAAGCGTCGTGATTGCATCTTCGGTGAACTCCAGAATTATTTCCTCTGTCTTAAGCAGCGCTTGATATTGCTTAATAAGCGAATTCTTAGGCTGTATAAGAATTCGCTTAAAATCTTCCAAAGTTAAGGACTCAAGTTCCACCCGAATCGGAAAACGCCCTTGCATTTCGGGAATTAAGTCTGACGGTTTTGAAACGTGAAACGCGCCCGCCGCAATAAATAAAATATGTTCGGTATTAACCATTCCGTACCGCGTGTTAACGTTTGTGCCTTCCACAATCGGGAGTAAATCCCTTTGAACGCCTTCACGGGAAACGTCCGGGCTTCCTGAACCGGATTCACGCCCTGCTATTTTATCCATTTCGTCAAGAAAAATTATTCCCGAATTTTCAAGACTTTCAATTGCTTGGCGCGTAATCTGCTCCATATCAATCAAATTTTCCTGTTCATCACGGAGCATATAAGTTTTTGCTTCAGCGATTTTTATTTTTCGTCGCACGGTTTTTGTCGGAAATAAATTTCCCATCATATCGCGCAGATTAACACCCATTTCCTCCATTCCCTGACCGCCGACAAAATCAATCATCGTATTTGAGCGGTCTTGTGTTTCAATTTCAATTAAACGGTCCTCGAGTTCGCCCCGCCGAAGCTGTTCGCGAAGTTTCTCGCGTGTTCGGTTTGGTTGCAATTTTTCTTCCAAATCCAACGAATTATCATTATCGAAACTGTAATTATTGGAAGACGGAAGTAAAATATCAAGAATTTTTTCTTCGACATTTTGCTCGGCTCTTTCCCGGATTTCTTCATATGCGGCTTGTTTGGTCATATCAACCGCAACATCAGTCAATTCGCGTATCATACTTTCAACATCGCGCCCGACGTAACCGACTTCCGTAAATTTCGAGGCTTCGATTTTGATAAACGGCGAATTTGCCAATCGTGCAAGCCGCCGTGCAATTTCAGTTTTCCCAACGCCGGTCGAACCAATCATCAGGATATTTTTCGGCAAAACGTCCTGCGCGATTTCAGGCGGCAGTTTTTGTCGGCGAATGCGGTTGCGTAGTGCCACGGCAACCGCACGTTTGGCGTTTGCCTGCCCAACCACATATTTATCCAATTCCGCGACAATCTGGCGCGGTGTTAAGTTGTCTAATTTTAGTTTTGGCACGGTTTCCTTTATCTCGCCACTCAAATAGATAGGCATTTTTTTGTCTTAAATTTCTTCGATGATTATATCAGAGTTTGTATAAATGCAGATTTCACCCGCGATTTTTAACGATTCCTGCGCAATTTCTTTGGCGGAAAGTTTGGTGTGTTTCATCAACGCACGGGCGGCGGCGAGCGCAAACATACTGCCTGAGCCGACCGATAACATTCCTTCGTCGGAAGAAATAACATCGCCTTTGCCTGAAATTAAAAACGCATCAGTTTTATCGGCGACAATCAAAAGAGCTTCCAGATGACGTAGATATTTATCCGTCCGCCAATCTTTGCTCAATTCAATTGCGGCACGTTCAAGTTTTCCTTGATACTGTTCGAGTTTTGCCTCGAATTTTGATAAAAGCGAAAAAGCGTCAGCGGTTGCACCGGCAAAACCGACCAAAACCTTATCGTTGTAAATCCGGCGTACTTTGCGGGCGTTTCCTTTGATAACCGTTTCGCCAAGCGTAACCTGACCGTCGCCTGCCAAAGCGATTTCATCGTTGCGACGCACAAGCAAAACGGTTGTCGAGCGTATTTTTCCAAAATCTTGTTTCATAAAAACTTTAATGATAAATCTTTAAATTGAAATGCTCAAATTGACAGATGCCGACAATTTGTTTGAACATTGTAAAGTTTATGAAAAGAAGACCCAGAATCGGATTGACAATGCGGCTCGACATTGAAACCCGGCGTTTTTATCTCGGACGCGATTACTGCGAGGCTTTGGAAGCGTTCGGTGCAATTCCGTTTCATATTTGTTTGATTCCAGATAGAAATTATATTGCCGAAGCACTACAAAATTTAGACGGTATTTTATTGCCTGGAAGCAATACCGATGTCGAACCGTTTAGTTATGGCGAAGAACCTCATCCGAAACTGGGAAGAGTTATTCCGGAAAAAGACGAAACCGATTTATTGATTTTGGCGGAAACTGAAAATTTAAAAATACCTGTTTTGGCAATTTGTTTCGGTATGCAAATATTAAATGTTTTTCGCGGCGGCACACTCTATCAAGATATTGAAAGTCAAATACCAAATTGCATTAAACACGAACAAGGCATTCCCCAAGTGAGAAATTCACATAGTATCAAAATAAAAGAAAATAGTTTCCTATCACGTCTGATAACGAATGGCAATAATAATGAAAATATAAGGGTAAATTCTTCTCACCATCAAGCAATCAAAAAGGTAGGAAACAACTTGAAAGCAACAGCGTGGGCAAAAGATGGCGTGGTTGAATGCATCGAAGATACGCAGAAAGATAGATTTAATTTCGGAGTTCAATGGCATCCCGAACTTTCTTGGAAAACGGATGAACTTTCTAAGAATATATTTGAAACTTATGTCGAACAATGCACGAACTACGCTAAGGAAAAAAAATAGTAATTTAACCTATGGCAAGACTTCAGCATAAAGCTGTTAAATTAGGATTAGAAAGGGTTTTAGTTGAGCAAGTAAATCTCTTAAAAGGTTTGCGTGTCGGTTTAGTTTGCAATCCTGCATCGGTTAATCATCGGTTTCAACATGCGGCGGATTTATTTCACGAAAATCTAAATATAAATTTAACAACGCTCTTTGGACCCCAGCACGGAATTCGGGGGGATGTGCAGGACAATATGATTGAAACAAGCCATATAATTGACAGCCAAACCAAAATACCAATTTATTCTTTGTATAGTGAAACACGCCAGCCAACCGAAGAAATGCTCTCAGGTATTGATGCGTTAGTCTTTGATTTACAAGATGTTGGCTGCCGTGTATATACTTTTATTTATACAATGGCTAATTGTATGAGAGCTTGTACTGAATACGGCAAAAAAATGTTTGTGCTTGACCGACCAAACCCTATAAATGGCGTAGATATTGAGGGTAACTTGTTGGAGATTGGTCACGAATCGTTTGTTGGAATGTATCCGATTCCGATGCGGCACGGATTGACGGTTGGCGAACTTGCACAATTATTTAATACTAATTTTGAACTTCACTGTGAACTTGAAATTATAACTATGAATGGTTGGAGTAGGGAAGATTATTATGATGAAACCGATGCCCCCTGGGCGATGCCGTCGCCAAATATGCCGACGGTTGATTCGGCGGTTGTATTTCCCGCGACAGTTTATTTTGAAGGAACACAAATTTCAGAAGGACGCGGAACGACTCGACCATTTGAGATTATCGGCGCACCTTATATCAATGCTCAAGAATACGCTGATGCTTTGACATCACTTGAACTTTCTGGCGTTATCTACCGACCAATAAATTTTTTACCCACCTTTCAAAAATTTGCAAATGAAAATTGCGGCGGTGTTTTTTTACATGTTACTGACAGGGAAGTTTTTGAGCCTGTGATAACAGGTTTGGCAATGATTAAAACTATCTTTGACTTGTATCCAAACGATTTTAAATGGAAAAATCCCCCATATGAATATGTATATGACCGAAATCCGTTCGATGTAATTGCGGGGACAACAAAAATCAGAGAATTTTTTGAGCAGAAAAGAGGGATACAGAAAATAAAAAATTCTTGGCAAAAGGATTTAAAAGAATTTTATAAAACAAGGGAGCAATACTTGCTTTATTAAAGTTAAAGAAGTTTCTAGGAAACCATAAAGTTAGAAGGGTTAATGAAATACAAGATAAATGTTAAATCTACTTTAGCAGTCGGCAAACTGACGGTTGAAGTTATTATTAAAGAAAAAGAGGCATAATAAATGGACAATCCATATCTTATCGGAATAATTTCTTGGCTGCTTCCCGGTGTCGGGCATTTAGTGCAAGGGCGTTTGGCGCGGGGTATAATAATTGGGGTCGTAATCTGGACGATGTTTATTATTGCTGTTATCAGCGGTGGCGCATATTACCCCGGATTTGATTTCAAAGACGGTACGTTGCTTTATTTGCTAAATATTTTTGCGCGTTTGGGAAATGGATTGGGCGCATTTATAAGTTTTTTTCTTTCAGCAAGTCCACCGCCGAATGTCGCGGCTTGGGCGACCTTTGAATACGGCGGAAGATTTTTGGAAATTGCGGGGTTGCTAAATTATCTGGCAATTATGGATGCAGTTGACATTAATCTTGGGAGGAAAAGATGATTCACTTTCTATATTTGGTCGGTTTTGCTTTTTTTGTGGCAGTTGCATTCGGCGCGTTCACGACGGGCAGTTCTAGAGAAAGGGTAATCTACGGAACAAAAGTTTTCGCGCAATTTATTATTATTAGTCTGGTTTTAGCTTGGGTTTTTTATTTTATTCCTTGGTAAAAAGAAAATGGGTTTAGTAGATACAGAAGGTCTAATAATAAAAAGTTATAGTTTGGCGGAAGCCGACAAAATCGTTGTTTTGCTTACGCAAAATGAAGGGCTTGTGCGCGGCGTGGCGAAAGGCGCGAAACGCTTAAAAAGTAAGTTTGGAGGCGGTTTAGAACCTTTTTCGATTGTCCAAATTTTATATTTTCAAAAGGAAGAACGGGAACTTGTTTCTATTAGACAAATAGATCTTCTTAAATCTTATTTCGATAATGCCAGCCAACCGCAATTTCTTCAAAAATTCTCATATTTAGTTGATCTTTTAGTCGAGTTTGCGCCGCCGCACGATCCGAATGAAAGACTTTATCGAATGACAAAAATTTGTTTGGAAACTGCCGCCGAAAATCCCGATAATCTTGAAAGTATCGCTCTCTATTTTGAACTTTGGATTTTAAGGCTGGGCGGTTATCTGCCGAATTGGAACAACTGCGATAACTGCAAAAGGGAATTGAATCAAAATGAAAATTTGGATTTGCAGATAAATTTTCATCTCGTTTGCGCCAATTGCCAAAAAAGCCGTAATAATTGGGTAATTTCTTCCGAACAGAGACAGATTTTTATTACCGCACAAAAAGTTTCGCCGACAAAATTTGTTGAATTTACCAAGAATTATCCAAAAAATATTAAAGAAGTTTCGATTGTTTTGCGGCGTATAATTTCAAATATACTTGGGAAAGAAACCGTCGGTGAAAAAATTCTAACGGCAAGTTCTAAATTGTAATGAAGCGTTTTAGCCCTTTAATCTCAAGCTATGTGGTGCAATCCATCTTGCCCTATCTGGTCTTTTCGTGGCTATTATTAAGCGTTATTCTTTTTGTCCAACAAGCCAGCCGTTTCTCCGATATTTTTTTTAGCGCGAATATTCCTAAAAACTTAGTTTGGCAACTGACGCTCGCGCTTGTGCCGAATGTTATTACCTTTACTTGTCCGATGGCGGTTTTGGTCGGAGTTATCATCGGACTGTCAAAGATGCAGGGCGACAGCGAACTGGTTGCCGTCCGCGCCGCCGGAGTCGGGAATTTTCAGATTACTTTTCCAATTCTTGTGATAGGCATTTTGCTTTCATTTTTTGCATTTTTTATCAACTTAAACGGCGTTCCTTTTGCCGCGCGGATTGTTCGCAAAGTAGCTTTGCAAACCGCACTTTATAAGCTCGAATCACCTATCGAACCCGGAGTTTTTAACACTGAAATAAATGGCTACACAATTTATGCCAAAGACGGAGATTTGGAACAGGGAACTTGGAAAAATATTTTTATTTATAATGAAGATAAATCAAATGGCTTAGCGCGTCTGATAACTTCAAAAAGTGGTCGAATTGATACGAGTGAAAACAGGTCAGAATTGGTTTTGGAAAAGGCGAATGTCAATACATTTTCAACCGAAAAAGAGGCAGAAAAATTTATTTCTGAAAATGTCGGTCAGATTCGAATAGCGATTGAAACAAAACGTTCCGAAATAATTGAAAAACTTAGTAAAAGTGAAGGAGCACCCGAAGAATTGGGCTTGAGAGAACTTGCCCAACTGGCAAAAACAAAAGAAGGAAAAGAAAAAACCGAGGCACAGATTCTTTGGCAAAGAAGAATAATTCTTTCAATAACACCTATAATTTTTGCTTTGCTGGGAACGGCTTTGGTTTTAAGATTTAACCGCGGCGGAAAAGGCTTCGGTATTTTTTTAGCACTTGTTAGTTTAGTCATATATTATCTGCTCGCACTTTTGGGTGAACAACTTGCCAGGACCAATCAAATCAGTGTTTTAACTTCAAGTCTTCTTCCGGTATTAGTTAGTTTCTTTTTTATTTTCTGGTTTTTTCTCTCAACCCGCTTTATATTAAAAAAAAATGTTAGCGATATCGGGAAACAATTTAAGATAAGTTTTCCGTCAAATCTAAAAGAAGGTTCAGCACGAAATTATTATATTGATTTAACAACCGGCATTTTAGATTTGGATATTGTCTTAAATCTACTCAAGTATTTTTTTCTGACGTTTGGCTTCTTGACAACAATCTATATGATTTTTACGGCATTTGAACTTTGGAAATTTGCCGGAGAAATCAATAATGGAATCTCACTTTTAATCCGCTATCTTTTATTTTTGATACCTTTTATCTATATTCAACTCGCACCGTCCGCCCTGATGATAGCGACTCTGGCGACATTCGTTATCAAATCCAGACAAAACGAAATTGTTAGCTGGACTGCCGCCGGTCAAAGCGTTTATCGGCTTTTTCTCCCCTGTTTTGTTTTAATGATTTTTTTAGGCGTGGTAAATTGGGGAATACAAGAATGGGTTGCGCCAAAAACAAATGTTATTCAAGACGAATTACGCGCTCAGATTCGCGGTCGCGGAGTTTTGCTGAGCAAAACGGGGAAAAATTGGGTTGCTAATGACAAAAGAATCTATTCATTTGAACTAGGGGAAAACAAAAGCGGAACAAATCAAACCGTAAAAAATCTAACAATTTATGAATTTTCTGATGATAGTTCAAAACTTCAAACTATTTTTAAATCAGCGACAGCAAATTGGGAAAAAGATAAGATTAAATTATTGGACAATACGGAAAAAACCGTTTGGAGCGATGGCAAGGCAAGTATTACACAAATTTCAGATGTTGAAATTAAAGAAAGCTCAAACCCATTTAACTCATTAAATGATAAACCGAACCATCTCACCACAAAAGAAACTAAGGAACAGATTAATAATAGCGAATCAGAAACAGAACAGAGAATTTACGAAGTTGCTCTTGAAAAAAAGACGACAACGCCTTTTCTGCCTCTCGTAATTACACTCTTTACAGCACCCTTTGCTTTATCTTTAAGCCGAAAGGGTAAAGTGAGAACGATTAGTTATGCGATTGCGATTTGGCTGCTGTTTATAGGTATTACAACCATCTTTGAACAATTTGGATTAAATGGTTTTCTTGCGCCCGAGACAGCCGTTTGGAGTCCGCTTTTATTGTTCTCGATGTTGGGCATTTTTTTATTATCAAAAGTCAAAACCTAAAAAAAGCGAAGTGTTTAGCTTCGCTTTTTAGCTTAGATTTGGAAATTTTTTAAGTTCCGGTTTCCCAAGATGACATATACTCAATCATTTCCGGGGTTAGGATGTCAATATTGATACCGATGGCGCGAAGTTTCAAACTTGCAATTTCTTGGTCAACTTCCTTTGGCAAAACGTGAACTTTATTGTCGAGTTTGCCTTTATTTTTAACCAAGTATTCGACTGAAAGAGCTTGGTTGGCAAAACTCATATCCATTACGCTGGCGGGATGACCTTCGGCAGCAGCAAGGTTAATCAAGCGACCTTCGCCAAGAACAATCACGCTTTTATTGTTTGTGCCGATATATTCTTCGACAAACGGGCGGCGCGTTGCAACGTCTGAAGACATCTCGCGCAAGGCTTCGAGATTTAATTCCAAATCAAAGTGTCCGCTGTTGGCGACAATTGCGCCGTCTTTCATCACTTCAAAATGTTCTTTATCAATAACATGACGGTTGCCGGTAACGGTCACAAAGAAATCACCAATTTTAGCAGCTTCATTCATCGGCATAACTCGGAAGCCATCCATCACCGCTTCAATAGCTCTGATTGGGTCAATTTCCGTAACGATGACATTTGCGCCCATTCCACGCGCCCGCATCGCCACCCCTTTTCCGCACCAGCCGTAACCGACCACGACGAAATTTTTTCCGGCAAGCAGAATGTTGGTTGCACGAATAATTCCGTCAAGTGTTGATTGTCCGGTTCCATAACGGTTATCGAAGAAATGTTTGGTTTGCGCGTCATTAACGGAGATTGCTGGAAAACTCATGACACCCGCCTTTTCCATCGCTTTTAAACGCACAATACCAGTGGTTGTCTCTTCAGTTGTGCCGATAATCGAATCGGCTAATTCTTTCTTTTCCTTGAGCATTGTCGCCACCACATCCGAGCCGTCATCAATAATAATATCGGGATTTGATTCCAGAGCGGCACGGACATGGCGCATATAAGTTTCGGTTGTTTCGCCTTTGATTGCCATTACCGGAATTCCCCAATCAGCAACTAATGACGCAGCAACATCGTCTTGTGTCGAAAGCGGATTTGAAGCGATAAGAAGTGCTTCCGCGCCACCAGCCTGAAGTGTTCTCGCCAGATTTGCGGTTTCGGTTGTGATATGTGCGCAAGCCGCGATTTTTACGCCTTCGAGCGGTTTTTCCGCCTCAAAGCGCTCGCGGATTAAGCGCAGAACAGGCATTTCGCGGTCTGCCCATTCGATTCTTTGTTTGCCTTGCGGTGCAAGGTTAATGTCTTTAATGTCGTATTGTGTTGAAATTCCTTCTTTAGCCATATATTTTTATCTTTTTTATATTAAATCTGAATTGAATACAGAAATGGCAAATGGTTAAGAGTAAATATTTTTAATTCACAAAACCATTTGCCGTTGATAATTGAAAAGCTAGACATTTCCGTTGCTGGCAGTCAAAGCACCAAGCAAAGCGTCGGCTTTATCAGTTTTTTCCCAAGTAAATTCGTCGTTGGTGCGCCCGAAGTGTCCGAACTTGGCGGTCGCTTTATAAATCGGACGGCGCAAATCGAGCGTTTCGATAATATCTTTCGGAGTCAGTTTAAAATTTTCTTTGACAATCTCAGAAAGTCTAACTTCGTCAACTCTGCCCGTGCCGTGCGTGTCAACTCGAACGGAAACCGGTTCAGCGACACCGATGGCGTAAGCGAGTTGGACGGTGCATTTTTCAGCTAAACCGGAAGCAACGATATTTTTAGCGATATAACGCGCCATATACGCGGCAGAACGGTCAACTTTTGTCGGGTCTTTGCCGGAAAATGCGCCGCCGCCGTGCGGTGCGTAACCGCCATAGGTGTCAACAATAATTTTGCGTCCGGTCAGACCGGCATCGCCCATCGGACCGCCGATGACAAAGCGTCCGGTCGGGTTAATATGATATTTTGTATTCTCGTCCAAAAGCTCGCCGGAAACTGTCGTTTTAATAACTTTCTCTAAAATATCAGCCCGCAGTTGTTCGGTGGTTACTTCTTCAGCGTGCTGGGTGGAAATGACGACGGCATCAACGCGGAAAGGTCTGCCGTCACGATATTCAACCGTTACCTGCGATTTTCCGTCGGGTCGCAGATAGGGAAGTTCACCGCTGCGTCGCGCTTCCGACAAACGGCGCGTTAAATTATGCGCCAGTTGAATCGGAAGCGGCATTAATTCAGGGGTTTCGTTGCAGGCAAACCCGAACATTAAACCTTGATCGCCCGCGCCGCCCGTGTCCACTCCTTGCGCAATGTCAGGAGATTGTGTGCCGACAGCGTCAATGACGCTCAAAGTGTTGCAGTCGTAACCGAAACTAGCGTTGTTGTAGCCAATATCATCAATTGTGTCGCGGACTATTTTTTTATAATTAACGGTTGCGTTGGTGGTAATTTCGCCGGCGATAACGGCAAGACCGGTTGTAACTAATGTTTCACAAGCGACTCTGCCGGTTGCGTCCTGCGCTAAAATAGCGTCAAGCACAGCATCGGAGATTTGGTCGGCGATTTTGTCCGGATGTCCTTCGGTTACAGATTCCGAAGTAAATAAAAAATTTGTGTTACTCAATTTGTTTGTAACTCCTTTATACAAATATACAAAAAAAAAATTAAATCTTAAGGTAAGATAACAAAAGGAAAATTTTATCGTTTAATTTAGGACGTGTCAAAAGCGGTTGGGAACTTATTTAGACTCTTATGCTGAATTTTGCCGCAATATGTAAAAAGGGAAGAAAATTAAAACAGATTAATTGCGTCCGATAATAAAGATTATGTTATTTATTTAATTATTTCACAGCTAAAGCCTAGTTATTTTTAATTGGCGAGTAACATTCACATTAAATCCAATTGCCATTTTTCGCCTTTCATCAATTTTAACTGTGTTTCCGAAATCTTCTGGCACAAATCTTCATCTTCTTCGCAATCTTTTTTGAGTGATTCGAGCTGCAGACGAAGCGCGGTCAATTGTTGTCCGAGATGGTCGTGCAGTTCGCGCGAGATGCGCTGACGTTCATCTTCCTGCGTGGTAACGAGTTTGTGCAGCAGCGTCAGGCGGTTTTGTTCGATTTGCTTACGCTCGACTATTTCCGCTTGTAAGGTGAAATTGGCTTCAGCCAATTCGACCGTCCGCAATTGAACCTTTGTTTCCAAGCTTTCGTGCGCGAGTCGTAAT
>MWZA01000010.1 GCA_002050455.1 Acidobacteria bacterium 5-1
GCACGAAGGGACTCGAACCCCTAACTTCCTCCTTGTAAGGGAGGCTGTCTACCAATTGACGTACATGCCCGAAAAACTTTTCTACATCAAATATACTTTGGCACGTCGCCCAAGTTATTGTCAAAAAACGCGCCGTTCCAACTTAACGGCGAATTGCAATGCTACGAAAAATCAAGCGTAAATGTCAAGTTGCGGCAAAAGTGTTTTGCGGGTTGTTAATCAAAATTTCAGTTTCGACAACTAACGGCTGATTACAAATGGCTAATAGCTTTAATCTCTTTGCCGCAGCTATGGCTTTATGGAAACGTTATTTTTAGTTTAGTTCCATACAATTTGATTATCCGCGTTCAACTTAAAATAATTTCGCTTGTGCAAATACCATCTTCATCGCCGACCAAAACTGCTTCGATAACCAATGCCGTAGCCTTCACGAATATCGAGGCGCGGATATTGACGCACTAGAAGCGAAAATTAAAAAAGCATAACAAAAACTACGATAGCCGAAGCAGTTTCGGCATCTCAGCAATTAAAAATTGTCAAAGTATTCCTGCGTATATGCCGGACAATTTGTCGTGTCGAAACTCTCTGCGTGTTGTGCCATCTTTATTCGCGCAGTCCAACGCGCCCAATTCCACGAGCGAAAATCGTTTTCCGTCTGTGCCGTTTCCAAGCGATTTAAAAGTTTGTTTTTGACAACACATTGTTTCTCAAAATCCATTGTCGTCATTGATTCCAAAAGCGCGGGAACGGCATCATCACTTAACTGCGAAACATAACGAGAATCAAAACTGCGACCTTCCTGCATCAATTGGACATTTGTGCGAACGATAAAATCGTCGGGATTAAGGACGTGCAAAGTTCCCAACGTGAATAATGTCAACCACAACGCGCCCCACGCAAACTGTTGGCGCATTCCGCGCAAAACCGTCAGCGCAAACCACACGAAAATTAACGCCAGCAAAACCATAAACGCCATCGGATAAAATCTGATGGTCGTTAAACCGTAACCCAAATTTCCCGTCAAAAGCAGAAGTCTTTGCGTCGCGGAAAGCATTATGACAAATAACAAAACGATTTGAACTCCCGCCAAAACGCGATAAACCTTTTCATTGACGGGCGAATCTTTTCGCAAAAGCCAATGCGAAATGAGCAAAATCGGCAAGACGAGCGCGGCAACCGTTACGAGTTCGCCGAAACCGCGCCGCGCATAATCGGCGAGTTTAAAATCGGGCGTGTTCTGCACCAAATCCATTCCGCCGAAAAGATACGGAATCTGCACGATGACAAAACTTAAAAACAATAGGTTTATTAAACCCAAAATAATAACGGTTTCGATTGTGCCGAGCGTAAAACAGTTTGGCAAAACCGAACTGTCAAAATTCTGCCATTGCCATTTTTTCTTTTCTTCCGGCTTCGGCTTTGCTTCAATTTTCGGCGTGTCTCCTTCCTTAATTTCGGTTACGCTCAGAGTTTGCGGCTTTGTTTTATCTTTTGTTTCCAAAAAAGTTTCCGTTGTATCGCCCGAAAAAATTTCAATCAGCGAACCGCGCAAATATCCGGCGACGATCCACGCAAAAAAACCAATAAAAAATATATGTCCGACCACAATATCCGGCTGGATATTGAAAGTTTTTTCAATAATGCCTTGAAAAACCGCATCAGCCGCGACAAACAACGCGCCGAAAACGAGCAAAATCGGCGTTGCAATTAACAAACCGCGTAAAACGGAAATCAGATGCTTCGACCAACCCGTTTGCGGAATCGTTTTCCATTTAATGTCATTAAAAACCAAGAAAAACGGAGCAAATCCCGCGCTGATGCCCGACCAGAGGAAGCCGATAAAATAATGAAAAACTCCGGCAATCTGCGTTTTGATTTTCAAAGCAGGCAAAGTCAAAACAGCTAAAATTGTCAAAATCGCTAGCGTATCGAAAATTTTCAATTCCACCGAATCGCGCCAGACAAACATTGCCGCAAAGAAAACTAACGCGCCGCTCAGAAGAATTGTCTGCGCGTTCCAAAACTTTTGTCGGCGACGCAAAATCAACATCGTCATCGCCGCCGTCAACGCGCCGATAAAAAGAAAAATATTTAATCCCCACGGCGTTGTGCGTAAAAGCACATCGCCTAAAATGCCGAGCAGAACGGCAGCTTGCAAAATCTCTAAACCTGTTTTTGTTTTCTCGTTCATAATTTAATTTCTAATTTGTGTTGCTTTTTAAATCAAAACCAGCGTCATAACCACTGCGGCGACTGTGGTTTTCCTTAATCTTTCGCTAATCGCCCGCGACTTGTTCGTTTGTTTCCAATTTAAAATAATTTCGTTTGTGCAAAATACTGTCCTCGTCGCCGATAAGCACCGCTTCAATCAAGTGGTCAATGCCGTAATCTTCGCGGATGTCGAGACGCAGATTTTTAATATCGGCGGGCAAATCAAAGACGATTTCCTTTCCAAAACTTTCGACAGGCGAAATTTTTCTATCAAACGGCGGCTGCTCGCCAAGTTGCGTTTCGGCTTGCTCGTCCCGCGTATAGGTTTGCTTCTGCGCGTCAACGGCTTTCGCGTCAACCGTATTTAAACCGAGCGTTGCCCGTTTCGCGTCGCTCGAAACTTTTACTTTGACAACATAAAATTCGCCGTTTGCCGTTCTGTCACCGAGCGTTTTTGTTCGTCTCATGTCTGTAACTGCCGGTGCATATGGCAATCAAAATAAAAACTGCAAAACTCTTTCGGTTCATTCAACACGAGCGTTTTTTCTTCGCTGAAAATCGAGCCGACAAACAATAAAATGACATATCCGATAAGCCAGACAGCAACTCCGCCGAAAACAAAAGTTTTCAGCCAAGTTTGGTTTGTAATAAATGAAAAAATCAATAAAATTACGGCAACGATCAATCCGCCGATTGTCATTGACATTAAAACTACACCCATAATTTCCTCCTATTTTCCTTTCATCGCCTTTATCAATGCTTCCATATGATTAAGATAACGATTTAATGCTTCGCGTCCGTCGCTGGTAATTTTGTATTCGGTCAGCGGAACACGCCCGTTAAATGATTTCAAACATTCGAGATAACCCGCGTCTTCAAGTTTGCGGGCGTGAACGCTGATGTTGCCGTCAGTTGTGTTTAAGAGATTTTTTAAATCCGTAAAAGACAAGATTTCGTTTGCCGCGAGTGCGCTGATAATTCCCAAACGCATTCGCTCGTGAATAATTTTGTCGAGTTCGCTGGAAACATTCTCCGCCGCTTTTTCGATTTTTAAAGCCTGCGGTTTTGTGATTTCGTTATCTAAATTTTTCTGCTTTACTGCTAAATTGTTGTTCGCCATAATTTTTAATAACCGCAAAACACGCGAAAAACGCTAAAATTAAATACAAATTCAGTGTGAAACTTTAAATTTCAAATCTTTTTTCGTGTCTTTTGCGTGTTTCGCGGTTTCCAAATCTACCCGCCGAATTTTCGCGCAATAATAATCCCGAAAATAATATGCAAAACTCCGAAACTTAATGCCATCATCAAATTACCGAAACCTGCGGGAATAAAAAATGCAATTGCTCCAATGGCGATAAAACACCAGCCCATAATCGGAACGGCTTTGACCGAAAACGAGCCGCCTGTAACGACTGCCGCGCCGTAAAGTAGAATCCAGACGGGAATCATTACTTCAAAATGTCCGAACCGCCAAAGTCCGAGCGTGATAAAAACGCCGCAAATCAACGGCGGCAGAAAACTCATCGCAAATTTTTTTGCGGGAACTGAAAATAATGACGACTTTGTTATTTTCGACTTTTGCCACATCGCAAAAACTCCGATAGCAAAAGCCAAAAACGCTTCGACAACCCAGACGATTAACCAATCTTTGATTAATAGTTGAAAATTGGCGATAACCGCCGCGGCAATTGCCGTCGCACCCATAAAAATTCCGCCATAACCGGGAACTGCCGTAAAACTTGTCGAGCGTTCCATCGTTTGACGGATGAATTTTAAATTATCAAACGCTCTGTCGCCGATGTTTATCGGCTGTTTCGCTTCAATTTCTTCTTTTCTGAT
>MWZA01000094.1 GCA_002050455.1 Acidobacteria bacterium 5-1
GTGTTATCCAAAAACTATGCCGATGACGAATATCAAATTTTTGAATTAGTTAATGCGGAGCGGCACAGAAGCGGTTTGAACGAGTTGGATTGGGACGAAAATCTGGCGCGTGTGGCGCGTGGTTATTCAGAGAAAATGGTAAAAGAGAATTTTTTTGACCACGCTGATTTTGACGGAAAAACTGTGGTTGACCGTGCGAAAGATTCGCGGATAAAAAATTGGCGCAAAATTGGTGAAAATCTCTTTTATTGCGAAGGTTACAGAAATTTTGATGCTGTCGCCGTCAGAGGTTGGATGAAGTCTGCGACACATCAGCAAAATATCTTGGACAGAGATTGGACGGCGACAGGTATCGGCATTGCCGAATCGAAAGACGGCAGAATTTATATTACTCAAGTTTTTATCGAAGATTAAAATCACCACAACAACCCGGTTAATCCTAAGTTCGATTATAAAATGAACAAAGGCGAAAATCACACTTGACTCTCTCGCGTGTTTCCGCATTTTTGAGAAAGTCCTACAAAATTCAGAATACTTTGTCAAAATTTGTTGAAAATCAGTATTTTATTTGGTAAAACTTTGCGTCTTTGCGCCTTTGCGGTAAAATTTTATTTATGGCACTGCTTAAAATTGTTCATTATCCCGAATCTGTTTTGCTGACGGTTGGAAAACCGGTCGAGGAATTTGACGAGGATTTGAAAAAACTCATCGAAGATATGTTTGAAACGATGTATGACGCAAAAGGTGTCGGGCTTGCCGCGCCGCAAATTGCCGTTTCACAAAGGCTTTTCGTGATGGATTGTTCGGGCGGCGAAGATGAAACGCAGAAAATCGCGCTGATAAATCCCGAAATTATTCACGTCGAAGGCAAGCAAATCGGAGATGAAGGTTGTCTTTCATTTCCCGGACTTTATCAAAAAGTGCAGCGCAATCTGCGAACTGTCGTGCGTTATCAAAACGTTCGCGGCGAGTTTCAAGAACTCGACGGCGAAGATTTAACGGCACGCTGCGTTCTGCACGAAACCGACCACTGCGACGGCATTGTTTTTCTTGACCAAATGACGTTTTTGAAAAGGGAAATGGCGAAACGCAAAATAAAGAAATTGCAGAAAACGGGAAAATGGGAATAGTTTATGCCGCCGAAGATTAGAGAATTGATTGCCGAACTTGAGCGCAACGGTTTTGTAAATCGCGGCGGAAAAGGAAGTCATCGGAATTTTGAACATCATTTAAGTTCAAAGATTGTTAGGATTTCAGGCAAAATGGGCGATGATGCGAAGAAGTATCAGCTAAAACAAGTAAAAGAGGCTTTGAACGAGGTAAAAGGAAAATGAGAAAAGAAGCTGACCTTTATAAAAAAATTGTCTATTGGAGTGATGAAGACAATTGTTTTATCGGAATGTGTCCAGAGTTAATGTATGGCGGAGTTCACGGCGATGACGCGCTTGAAGTGTTTAAAGAGTTAAATGAAGCAGTTGACGAAGTTATTGAAATTTATAGGGAAGATAATGAGCCTTTGCCTGCGCCGAAAGAAATTGTTTTGCAAACCGCTTAAAATGCAAGATTAAAAATTTCGGAAAACGGAAAATGATAATGATAAAGTCAAAATTTAAAAGACGGTTGAGAAAGAAATTTCATCTCGGCGAATTTCAAGTGTTTGGGGTTGAAATTTTCTTAAAGTTTGAACCGACTTTGACAGATTCGGATTTTGCTGAGTTTTCAGATGATTTTATAAATTTAATCGAAGCAAACAAGTTATTATTCGACGGCGGCGGTCAAAGCAAAAGTTGGGAAGGTTTTGTATCATCAGCAAGAAAAGTTGTTTCGCCAACAGAAGATGAAAGGGAAATGATAAAAAATTGGTTAGAAAATCGTCCTGAAGTCGTTGAAGTTAGAGTCGGAGAATTTCTGGATGCTTGGAATGACCCAAAATGGAATGATTAAAACTTGAAGCGAGAAAAATTATGCAAACACAAAAAGTTTTAGACGAATTTAGAAATGAACCATTTACAGATTTTTCAAAACCTGAGAACGCCAACGCGATGCGGGCAGCGATTGAAAAGGTGAGAGGCGAACTTGGGCGCGAATATCCGATTTTTATCGGCGGCGAGAAGATTACGTTGGAAAAGAAATTTGAGAGCATCAATCCGGCGGAAAAATCGCAGGTTGTCGGCGTGTTTTCCGAAGGCGATACCGATGCGGAAAACTTGGTTAATAAAGCGATTGACGCGGCAACCGAAGCCTTCAAATCTTGGAAAAATGTTTCGCCGGAAGAACGCGCTGAATATCTTTTTAAAACGGCGAAGATTTTACGGAGGAGAAAGCACGAGTTTTCGGCGTGGATGATTTTTGAAGTCGGGAAAACTTGGGCGGAAGCCGACGGCGACACGGCGGAAGCGATTGATTTTCTGGAATTTTACGGGCGCGAGATGATTCGCTGGGCGGGCGAACAACCCGTTACAAAGCTCGAAGGCGAAGACAATCGTTTTGAATATATTCCGCTTGGAGTCGGCGCAGTTATTCCGCCTTGGAATTTTCCGCTGGCGATTATGGCGGGAATGACTTCGGCGGCGATTGTCGCAGGAAATACGGTCGTTTTGAAACCTTCTTCGGATTCGCCGACGATTGCCGCAAAGTTTGTCGAAGTTTTGGAAGAAATCGGTTTGCCAAACGGTGTCGTCAATTTTATAACCGGCAGCGCGAAAACAGGCGAAGCGATGGTTACGCATCCGAAAACCCGATTTATCTCATTCACGGGTTCAAAACAAGTCGGTCTGCACATCAACGAACAAGCCGCGAAAACACGCGACGGGCAGATTTGGATAAAGCGCGTCGTCGCGGAAATGGGCGGCAAAGATGCGATAGTTGTTGCCGAAGATGCGGATTTGGATTCAGCCGCGCTTGGAACGGTGCAAGCCGCGTTTGGTTTTCAAGGTCAAAAATGTTCGGCGTGTTCGCGTCTGATTGTGGATGAAAAAGTTCACGATGCGCTTGTGGAAAAAATTGTCGAACAGACGAAGAAGTTGAAAATTGGTTTGCCGACCGAAGGCGACACGAATATGTCCGCCGTTATTAACAAGAGAGCGTTTGATAACACGCTTAGTTATATTGAAAAAGGTGTTGAAGAAGGCGGAAAAGTTTTAACCGGCGGGAGTGGCGACGATGCCGACGGTTTTTATATCGAACCGACAATTATTGATAATGTCGAGCCGAAAGCGACGATTGAGCAGGAAGAAATTTTCGCGCCTGTTCTGGCGGTGATTAAGGCGAAAGATTTTGACCACGCGCTGGAGATTGCCAACGATACGGAATTTGGTTTGACAGGCGCGGTTTATTCGAGCGACGAAGAGAAATTGGAAAAAGCGCGGCGCGAATTTCACGTCGGAAATCTTTATTTGAATCGCAAATGCACGGGCGCGCTTGTCGGAGCGCATCCGTTTGGCGGATTTAATATGTCAGGAACTGATTCCAAAGCGGGCGGGCGCGAATATCTGCTGCAATTTATGCAAGGGAAGTTGGTTTCCAAAAAAGTTTGAGAGGTGGTTTATGGTGACAAATGAGGTTGATTTGATTGTGCATAAATCAAAAATCTTTCCTGCAAAAACGCAAAGTTGCAAAGGAAAGTCAAAACACGCCCTTTAAGTTTATTTCAATTGCGGTTTAATCTGTATTTTTTCTTTCTTGGCGGATTTTGCGTCTTTGCTGGAAAATTAAATTTTGAAAACGGACAACTTTAATTTGCACACGCCTTCAATTATTTGGTAAAAATTATGAAAAAAATTAACCTTTCAATGCTGCTTGTCACGCTCGTTTTGACTTCGATTTCGTTGGCTACGGCGCAACGAAAACGTCCACCGGTTAAGCCGAAACCGAAACCGATTATAACCGGCGGGAGTGGCGACGATGCCGACGGTTTTTATATCGAACCGACAATTATTGATAATGTCGAGCCGAAAGCGACGATTGAGCAGGAAGAAATTTTCACGCCTGTTCTGGCGGTGATTAAGGC
>MWZA01000073.1 GCA_002050455.1 Acidobacteria bacterium 5-1
TGTTTGTTTATGCCATTCTTCTTGATGTTCAGGCTTGAACAAACAGGACAAGTTATTGTTTCATAATGCACATTTGAAATCTTAACTTGTCCGACTTTTCAAACATCTCTTCTGTTACACGACCAAAATTATGTCGTGTTGTCGTCCGTAAAATTTCGCGCCTTGTTTGGCATCGCTGTGTGCGGCTGTTCTTTTCCAAACTATCTCATTCAAGAAATTATTCTGTCCGAAAATTTCGTCCAAAATGCTGCGAATGTAATGGCTTTTATGATAATCACAATGCAGATAAATCGAACCATCATCAGCCAGAAGTTCGCGCATCAAAATCAAGCGTTCATACATAAATTGCAAATATTCGTCGTTCGTCCAAATATCCGTGTATTGCTTTTCTTCAAAGGCGTTCTGGTCATTCGTAACCGATTGCCCGCGAAGCTGGATTTTCTTTTTGTAATCGGCTTTTGAATCAAACGGCGGGTCAATGTAAATGAGATTTATCTTGCCGCGAAACTCCTTCAAAAGATGCGACATCACTTGCAGATTGTCGCCCCAGTAAATCCGGTTGCGCCAGCCGTCAACGTCCGCGCCGTAAGTTTCTTTAAGCTGCGCCGGATAATACTGCGTCGAAGTAAAAGGACGCTTCCCTTTCCAGTAAAGCATCGGATAACCTTTGATCGGCTCAAACTCGATTTTCTCCACCTCGGCGGGCTGCACGTCAACTAATTTCGGTTGTTCGGTCATTTTGTTCTAATTAAAAGCTAATTTACGGATTTTTTTAATTGTCAGGTAAAGATGAAACTTGTCGTCATTCAATTCGACAAAGCCGAATTTCAAATAAAAATTCTTCGCCTGTTCCGATAAGGCTCTGACTTCAACCGCATAAATTCCAAGTTCGGCGGCAACTTTTAATGAGCGGCGAAAAGCATCAAGCAGTAAAAATCCGCCCAAACCTTCACCCTTCGCAGTTCTGTCAACGGCTAATCTGCCAAGATGAACAACCGGAATCGGATAACGCGGTAATTTCTCAGGCAAATTATCAAACGCCAAAGAACTGCTTGACATCGTGTAATAACCAAAAACTCTAATTTCGTCGGGCAAAACTGCAACAAAGGTTTTGCCGAGTCCTTTGCTGTCATTTTGTCTGGCGTAAAGTTTGAGAAATTCGTTTAGGCTCGGTTCTTCGGAATCGAAATCTTCGCGGTTATGCTGTGTGCTTAAAGGCTCAATAATATATTTCATCTGCTGATGACACGACGTTTGTATTCCTCAACGGCTTTTTTCAACTCTTCATTCGGTTCTGAATCATCTTCTAGCATCGCCAGAAAAATATCGCGGTCACGGTCGGAAAGAACCCGGTGCGATTGTTTTTCCAAAACTTCTTCAGACCGTTCCGCCAGCGCGGTAATTGCAAAATCCGTAACGGTTACGCCGGAAATAAGCGCGGCATTTTCGATTCTCTCTTTTATCTCCGGCGGCAGTCTGAAATTAAGACGCGCCGCTTGTGTTGTTTGTTTTTCGATTGTCGGCATAGTTTTTCACCTCAACTGCACTTTAGCATAATTAGTGGCAAATTGCCACGATTATTGATTTATTTCTTTTGCGTCGCAGTAAAAACGCATATCGCAGTTTTTACAGAGTTTTTTTGGGCGCGTCATAATTACGAAATCTTTGCGCTCGATGCGCGAAACAACCGCATCGAAAGTTTCGATGGTTTTGCCGATTGATGCTTCATCGTTCGGGAACGTGATATACGGACTTCCCGATTCTTCCGAAGTGTAATAAAGGTGCATTCGGCTGACATTCAAACCCGTGCGCTCGGTTACGATATGCGAATAAACTTCGAGTTGCCGGCGATAGCGTTCGATTTTCTCGCGGTCATCTATCAAATCGGGTTTCTTTTCCGATTTGAAATCAACAATCTCAACCGTGTCCGGCAAACCCGTTTCATCTTTTATCAAATCAATCGTTCCCGCCAAAATATATTCGTCTTTAACAAGAGAAACATCAACTTCCGCCTGCTTCAATCTCGACCAATCGTGCTTTTCGCGCCGGTAATATCTTAAAACCTGTTCGAGCGCGGCAAGACGCGGATATTCAGCCAGATAAACTCTCTCCTTTTTGGTCAGCGCGGCGTAATTGACTTCAAACCAACCCCGAATTTTATCATCAGTAATCGTCTTTTCTTCGCCGCGTAAAACCGTTTTGTGAATATCTTCGATTGTTTGGTGAACAAGGTTTCCGAAAAGAATCGGACTCGTTCTGATCGGCGCAAATTCCAACTGCCGGTAAAAGCGATACTGCTCGGCGCAGTTTTCAAACAAAATAATGTCGGACGTAAAAGAATATTCGCGTTTCAAATTCACGGTTTTCACAGGTTCGAGTTCGAGCAGTTCCGGCTTGAATTTTTCGTCGCGCCAATCCGGTAAAGCGTTCCAGATGCCTTCGAGATAAGAAGACGGCGAACGCCGCGTGTAGCGCGATGGCAAAATAATTTGCGTCGTTAAAACCAGCAAATTCTGAGCGCGTGAAAACGCCGTATAATAAAGCCGCCAAAAGTCGTAATACTTTGTTTTCTCACGCGGCTCGAACGGCGGTCGGCTGTAAAATTCATTTTCAAGAATCGTATCGAGTTTCGTATGCTGATTTGACGGAAATGCTTCCAGAGAACCGACAAAAACGACGGGAAACTCCAAACCTTTCGATTGATGAATAGTCAAAAACGAAACACAGCCCGACGGCGCGTATTCCGAAACGTCCTCGTATTCATTAATACCGCCGTCTTTCAAAAACCGGAAAAATTGATTAAAAAGCTGTTTGATCTTATCGTCTAAGTCTTTTGGAGAAAGAATAATAATGTTATGAAGATATTGAAACTTGCTTAAAAGTTTCGAGAAAATCGCCAGATTCCGCGCCGGGCGCGAATCAAGCACATCGCCAATTGATTCAATCCCAAGATATTCACTAAAAAGCGGAAATTGCAGCAGTTCGTAAAACAAATCGGCGAAAGAATAGTCCGTGTTTTGTGCTAATTTTTGGTGTCGTTTGGCAAGCGGAACGATCCACTCGCGTAAAAGTTTATTTTCAGGAGCCCGAACTTTTTCAACAAATGGTCGAACACATTCCTGGTCGTAAAATTCCCAGATCGGTAAATCAATTTCCGCGTGCCATTTTCTTATCAAAGCATATTGCGGAAAAAGAAAAATCAACGCCCCGATCATCAAACGAATTTCTTCGCGGTCAAAAAACATATTCGAGCGTGGGCTGTAAACCGGAATGCCGTTTTCTTCGAGAAATTCCCCAAGCGCAATCGCTTGCTTACTTTTAACCGAGCGGAAAAGAAAAGCGATTTGATTGAGATTTACAAGAGTTCCCTTTTCATCAAGGGTTATCATAAGATTTAGTATTTCCTGATGCCATTCTTCTTGAGAATCACCTGAAACTCTAACTGCTGCCGCAGTTGCCGGAAACTCTTTGTCAGCCCGCGCTTCGATTTTCTTTTCAAGCCGAAACATTTTGCCGTCGTGATTCCAAAAATGTCCGCCCATCCACGAATCGTATTTTTTGATAATGTCGGGATGTGAGCGGTAATTTGTCGAGAGCGTAACTTCCGCACAAACGCCTTCGGCAAACTGCTCACGGAATTCTAAAATATTGCGGATTGACGCGCCTCTAAAGCGATACAGCCCTTGATCGTCGTCGCCGACTACGCACAGGTTCGGATTTATCGCCCCCGTCAATTCTCTCAAAATCAGTTCCTGAATCGTGTTCGTATCTTGATACTCGTCAACCATCACAAACTCGAATCTGCTCCGCAATTCGTTTTTGACCGCTTCGTTTTGCCGCAAAAGTTTGAGCGTTTCAAACTGAATCGTCGAAAAATCAAGCGCGTTTTCCTCTTCGAGCAGTCTTCGAT
>MWZA01000081.1 GCA_002050455.1 Acidobacteria bacterium 5-1
AAGTAATTTTTGAGAGGATAAAATAAAACCGTGATTGATTTTGAATTAACTGAAGAGCATCTTGCATTACAGCAAACCGTCAGAGAATTTTGCGCGGGTGAAGTCGCGCCGCACATTAAAGAATGGGACGAAAAGGCGCATTTTGAGCGCAGCGTTTTTGTCAAAATGGCGGAGCTTGGACTTTTAGGCGTGTGCATTCCCGAACAATACGGCGGCGCGGGTTTTGATTACATTTCTTTGGGAATCGTCTGCGAAGAACTTGAAGCGTGCGATACGTTTTTGCGCGTGGCGATGTCGGTTCACGTCGGCTTAAATTCTTTGAGTTTGTTGACTTGGGGAAACGAAGAACAAAAGCAAAAATATCTCATGCCGCAGGCGAAAGGCGAAAAACTCGCAACCTTCGGATTGACCGAACCTAACGCTGGAAGCGACGTTATCGGAATGCGTTCAGGCGCGAGACGAGATGGCGACGATTTTATTTTGAACGGCGAAAAGATGTGGATTTCGCTTGGTGATGTTGCCGACCATTTTTTATTTTTTTGCTGGACTGATGCAGAAAAACAAAAGAACCGCGACCATTCAGGAATGAGTTGTTTTATTGTCGAACGCTCAATGCAAGGCTTTTCGTCGGGAACAATTCACGGAAAACTTGGAATAAAAGCTGGAAATACAGGCTATTTTTCGTTGCAAGACGTTCGCGTACCGAAAGAAAACATGCTCGGAAACGAAGGTGAAGGTTTTAAGATTGCAATGTTTTCGCTCGAAAACGGGCGCTTTACGGTTGCGTCGGGCGCGACAGGCGTAATTCGCGCTTCACGCGACGCTTCGGTTGCTTACGCAAATACGCGCGAAGTGCAGAATCAGAAAATTGCTAACTTTCAATTGGTCAAACAAAAAATCGCTGAGATGGAAGCCGATTATGAAATGTCGCATCTTTTGTGGCTCAAATGCGGTTATTTGAAAAACGAAGGAAAGCCTTCGGCGCGAGCGGCGAGTTTAGCGAAATGGCAAGCGACCGTTCGCAGCGAAAAAGCCGCGTCAATGGCAATCGAAGTTCACGGCGCGAACGGTTATACAAACGATTATCCGGTTGAACGTTATTTGCGAAACTGCAAAGCCGCGATTATTTACGAGGGAACGCGAGATATTCATACGCTGATGCAGGCGGATTGGGCTTTGGGCTTGAAAAAAGAACCACACGCCCGCGTCAGCTTGCCGCCGTATCAAACTTCGGAAGCAAAATCAACGGGAAGTTAATTTAAAAAATAGGACACGGCTGAACGCAGATTTGCCAAATTTTCGCGGATAAATTTAAAGAAGTAAAAATCGCGTCAATCTGTGTTTTGAGTCGAAAATTCCTGCGACCTCCCAATTATTTAGTTGAATTAGAATTTGCTGCCGATTGTTTCATTGTTTGGAAATCGGGGCTTTCGCTTGTCCATTTCCATTCGCCGTTTTCCTTGACAAATTTATACTTAACGCCATTGGGTGCATTGTCGGTGCGGACTTCGGCAATTGCCGTGCTGCCTTCAATTTTCTCGTTGCGGGCTTCACAAAGTTTATTGTTTGGAGATTCGGTGTCGGCGAAAAACGCAACGAGCGAATTTTCCCCATCGGCTTTCATATCGCTTTCATATTGTTTTAAAGTTTCCTGCGAAAAAACTTTTCTAAAGCCTGCTTCGTCTTTTTTCACAAATGCCTCGCAATATGCCTTGACGACCGGCGTAATTGTCGGCGCGTTGTTGGTTGTTGAAACTTCGGGTGTTTTTGAGGTTTCAAGCGGATTGTTTGTATTTGTAATATTAGTATTTGCAGTTTTGTTGATGGAATTCGTATTGGTCGGCGATTCAGGACCTGTGCAGCCGTAGAGAAAAATTGCCAAAATCGAAATTAAAAAAGTTATTTTATAACGCATATTAGCTCCTTGAAATTGCTATATTATATTTGAAAATAAAAAAGTATAAAACAATTGAGAGAAAACACAAGCGATGATAGAGGGAATTTATCAAACCGAACTGCGCCGTGTCTTTTTAACAGAGGATTTGCCCAAACCGTTGACGCGGGCAAGTAGTCATCTGCAGATTTTTGACAATTACATCAAAAACACGCGGCTTCGGCTTCGTTCGATGCGTTCGCCCGAAACTAAGGAATGGATTTTCGTTTTGCAGCAGAGATTTCCGGTCAGTAAAGATTTGTCTGTTTGGAGAATTGCCGAAATTCATCTAAACGGAGCCGAACATGCGGCTTTTGAAATGTTTGAAAACAGAGAAATTCGGAAAAACCAACGAATCGAAACTAACGAGATTCGTAAAAACCGTTATTTTCACGAATTTGGCGGCAAACAATTTGCATTCGATGTCTTTTTAGGCAGTCTTTGGGGTTTGAATATGGCGAAAATTGTCTTTAAATCGGCTGCCGAAATGCAGAAGTTTGAAATTCCGCCGTTTGCCGTCAGAGAAATCACAAACAATCATTTTTTTACAGGCGAAAATTTGGTCGGCAAAAATTTTGCGGATTTTCAGGCGGAGTTTGACAGATTAGTTAAATTTTAGATATTTCCCGCTAAATCTTCAAAATCTTCGATTGACGGTAATTCTGTTAAATCCTTTAAGGCGAATTGGATAAGAAAATCTTTCGATGTGCCGTATTGCATTGGTCTGCCGACAGTTTCCTTGCGACCTTTGGAAATAATCAGGCGTTTGTCGAGCAGAGTTTTGATTGCCGAAGCTGATTGCACGCCGCGAATTTCTAGAATTTCGGGAACGGTAACGGGCTGCTTATACGCAATAACTGCCAGCGTTTCGAGTGCGGCAAGCGAAAGTTTCGCATTTGGGCGAGTTTTTAAAAATTTGCGAACTTCTTCGTGAAATTCGGTGCGCGTTGAGATTTGCCAGCCGCCGGCAATTTCTCTTAACTGAAGTCCGCCTTCGCGCTGCTCGTATTCGGTTTTTAATTCTTCTATCGCGCTTTCGATTGTTTCCCTGTCTTCTTCCAAAACATCAGCCAAAATTTTGACGGGAATAGGTTCATCGGCAACAAAAATCAAGGCTTCGACGACGGAAACCAATTCGGCAAGGCTGCGCGATTGTTTTTCTTCGATTTCTAAAACTGCACTTGTCATACAAAAAATTAAAACAGGATATACAGGATTTATAGGATAAATCAAATTGTAATCCTGATTACCCACGCCATCTTGTTTTTAAATCTTCCGCAAAACAATATCGCCAAAAATCGTTTCCTGCCGAAGTTGAATGCTTTCGGTGCGGACAATTTCCAGAACCGCGATAAATGCCAGAACGAGTTCTTGGCGGCTCTTCATCTCCTCAAAAAACGCGCTTAAATACAGTTCTTTTGCTTGGGAAATATGCTTTTTCAAATTTTTTATCATATCCGATAAACTCATTTCTTCGCGCCTGATTTCTATCTGAATTTCTTCTTTGTGCCGCGCCAGAATTTTTTGAAAAACCGCTAATAAATCAAAAACCGTCGCGTTGACTTCGGCGTTGTTTTCGTCCGATTCGATTTGTCCGCGTGAGAAAACGGCTTGCTCGACGGTTGAACGAGCATAAAGCATCTGCGCGGCGTTTTGAAATTTCTGGTGTTCTAAAAGTCTGTCAACAAGCTCTTGGCGCGGGTCGTCAAATTCTTCTTCCGCTTCCATGAAAATTTCGCGCGGCAGAAGCATTTTCGATTTTATTTCAATCAAAGTCGCCGCCATCACGAGAAAATCAGCGGCAAGCGCAATATCAATCCGCTGCATCAAGCGAATGTATTTAAGATATTCATCCGTTATCCGCGCAATCGGAATGTCGAAAATATTCGCCTGTTCCTGTTTGATAAGGTAAAGCAGAAGGTCGAGCGGTCCGGCAAATTCGCCGAGTTCGAGTT
>MWZA01000052.1 GCA_002050455.1 Acidobacteria bacterium 5-1
GGCTATGACGTGCCGGACGAAATGCTCAACAAAGTCAAGCCTTACTTGAAAAATATCGAAAAACACTATGACAAAGAATATTATACAAATCCGCAAGTTCGCCGGACAATTTCGGCATACGCGCTTTATGTCCGCAATTTGACGGGCGATAAAGACACAGCCAAAGTCAAAGCGTTACTCAAAGAAGCGACAATTGAAAAAATGCCGTTTGAAGCGTTGGGCTGGATTTTGTCGGTCTTGGCTGACGATGAAAATTCACAGATGGAAATCGAAGCAATCAAGCGTTTCTTGATGAACCGCACCACCGAAACCGCCGCAACCGCGAATTTTGTTACAGATTACGGCGACGGCGCGTGGCTGATTATGTATTCAAACCGCCGCGCCGACGGCGTTCTGCTCGAAACATTGCTCAAAGCAAATGGCAAAAACCCGAACCTGAGTAAGGGTGTAAAAACAAATGACACACCTGCTAACGCGCGTGTTTCTGCAATTGACACGAGTGATTTAATTCCGAAACTCGTGCGCGGTGTGCTTGACCATCGGACAAAAGGCGCGTGGTCGAATACGCAGGAAAATGTCTTTATTCTGCTCGCTTTGGACAAGTATTTTCAGGCTTATGAAAAAGTTACGCCCGATTTTGTAGCGCGAGTTTGGCTTGGGCAAACTTATGCGGGCGAGCAGCCTTTCAAAGGTCGTTCGATTGATTCTAATTTAATAAATATTCCGATGTCGTATCTTCTAGAACAAAACGGCGCGGCAAATCTGATTTTAGACAAACAAGGCGCGGGGCGTTTGTATTATCGAATCGGGATGAAATATGCGCCGAAGAATTTAAATCTTGGGCCAGCCGATTACGGTTTTACCGTTTTGCGAAAATACGAAGCCGTTGATAACGCCGAAGATGTGCGGCAGGAAACCAACGGAAGTTGGACAATCAAATCCGGTGCGCGTGTCCGAGTTCGCCTGACAATGGTTGCATCGGCACGTCGTTATCACGTCGCGCTTGTTGACCCGTTGCCCGCAGGACTCGAAATCCTAAATCCAGAACTCGCCGTTACCGAAGCGATTCCCAACGACAACGGAAATACTTCGGTTATCGAGTACGGTTCGCAATCTTTTGGGCGCGGTTATTACAATTGGCGTTGGACGTGGTTTGAGCATCAGAATTTCAGAGATGAACGTGCCGAGACGTTTTCATCGCTCCTTTGGGAAGGTGTTTATAAATATACTTATGTAACACGCGCAACCACGCCCGGACAATTCGTCGTGCCACCCGCGAAAGCCGAAGAGATGTATCATCCCGAAACTTTCGGACGCACGGGAACGGATTTTGTGAGAGTTGAATGAAACAATTCTCTGTAATCCGGTTTTTGATAATTGGCAAGCGTTGTTCACTCGCGCTTGCGGCGTGTTTTTAAAAGGACACATCGCAAGCGCGAACGAACAACGGCAGCCGCCAAAAATTACGGCGTTAGCGGCTCAACCTCAATGCGCGTGGCTTGTTCCGTTGCGCTGCCGGTGAAAACAACGTTCCCGTCCGCATCGAAGATTTCAACCTGCAACTGACCGCTCCAACTGTTACCGCGCCGATTCAAGGTTATGCTGTGCCGGGTTTTCGCTTCGCCTTGATAATTTCCGTCAGCGTCGTAGAAAATTTGTATAAAAGTGAAGGCGTATCTGTGGCTTCCTATTTTTTCCCAAGCTCCGTGTCCGGCTGTCGCCACGGGCGGAACTCCCGGAGGCGGATTGAGAAGGATGTCGCCCTGCGCCGAAGCAATCAATCCGCCGCCTTTGTCAAAGGTAATAAGACCTCTGAAAGGCGGCGCACCACCGTTCGGAGGAGTTACAATTACAAGCCACGAACCCTCAAGGCGGTCGGATTGACGAAAATCCAATGTCTCGACAATTTTGCCGGACTGTTCGTTCGATTTAATTTCGCTCGATTGAGCGAAAGCAACGCTTGTCTGGAAGGCGAGAAAGCCCGCTATCATCAAAGCGACAAAAATGTTTTTTGCGTTCATTTTTTTTGTATTCATTTATTTGCTCCTTATTATAAAAGTTTTTTCTTTGTTAGAGCCGAAAGAGTCATTTGAAAAAATCTTTACTCTGACGGCGATTATTTGTTAAAATTGACGACCATCGCGTCAATTCCGCGTTTGCGTGTTGCTAGAATTGCCCGGAGCCTTCTAAAAAGTCTTAAATTAGCCGATAAATATTTCTAAATTTTTCTAAAACTATCTCAAACGCGGCAGGTGGTTCTGAAAACACAATGAACAGCGAACCGAAAAAAACAATCCGCTTTGCCGAATTTGAGCTTGACGCGAGCAAGCGCCGGCTGCTGCGGGAAGGCAAGCCGCTGACACTCAACGCGAAGGCTTTTGATGTGCTGGTTTTTTTAGCGGAAAACGCCGGACGGGTTGTTTTAAAGGAAGAAGTTTTGAACGCCGTTTGGGAGAATCAGTTTGTCGAGGAAGCAAATCTGGCGGTGCAGATTTCGGCTTTGCGAAAAGCTTTGGGCGAGCGCACAGACGCACCTCGTTTTCTAGTAACAATTCCGGGCAAAGGTTATGAATTTATCGCCGATATTCAAAACGGCGACGAAGACGTTAATATCGAAAGCCGCCAAACCGGGCGCGTCGTGCTTGATGAAGAAATTGAAGAAACCCGAATTGCCGATGCCAAACAATTAACAAAAAAGAAGTTGCAAAATCGCCGGACAGTTTTTGCTCTCGCGGGTTTGGCTTTACTGATTACGGTCGGCTTTTTCGGTTTCAGATATTTTAACGACGCGCCGAAAGCTCCAATCAATTCGCTTGCCGTTCTGCCGTTTGTCAATCAAAACAACGACGCAAACATCGAATATCTGAGCGACGGTCTGGCGGAAAGCGTTATTTATTCGCTTTCACAAATTTCCGAATTGCGTGTGATGTCGCGCAACTCGTCTTTTCGTTACAAAGGAAAAGAGACGGACGCCAAAACCATCGGCGGCGAATTGAATGTGCAGGCGATTCTGACGGGGCGTATTGTTAAATTGGGCGATACTTTGTCGGTCAGCGTAGAACTCGTTTCGGCGAGCGATAATTCCGTGATTTGGGGCGAGCGATTCGCCCGTCAAATGTCCGATGTTGAAAAATTGCAAACGGACATCGCTCAAGTCACTTTGCAAAAACTGCGGCTCAAACTTTCCGGCGCGGCTGAGCAACGTTTTAAAAAACCGCAAACCGAAAACTCCGAAGCCTATCAACTCTATTTGACAGGACGTTATCATTTGAACAGATTCACCGATGACGGATTTCTAAAAGGTCGAGAGTATTTCGGGCAGGCAATAGATAAAGACCCGAACTACGCTCTCGCATATGTCGGGTTGGCAGATTCCTACAATCGTCTGAGCGGCTGGAACGCGATTCCGCCAAAGGAAGGTTTTCCGAAAGCGAGAGTGACGGCGGCGAAGGCATTAGAACTTGATGACGAATTGGCAGAGGCGCACACCGCGCTGGGAACTGTCAAACTTTTTTATGACTGGGATTGGCAAGGCGCTGAGCGAGAATTCAGGCGAGCCATCGAGATCAACCCAAGCTATGCGGACGCTCACCTAATGTATAGCTTCTATTTGTCCGCAATGGGACGCTTCGACGAAGCTCTGGCGGAAATGAAACGCGCTCAGGAACTTGATCCGCTTTCGCTTGAAAAAATAGTGGGCGCGGGCGACATACTTCGCTACCAACGCCAATACGACCAGGCGATAGAGCAATATCAAAAGGCGCTCGAAATGGACACAAACTCCGGCTTTGCACATTGGGCAATCGGGAACGCTTATGTTAATAAGGGGATGTATAAGG
>MWZA01000012.1 GCA_002050455.1 Acidobacteria bacterium 5-1
GTATAAGGTCTTTCGGGAACTTCAAGTTCCATTTTAGAAACCTTGATTTGTCGCAAATTGTTTGTCGCCAAACAAAGCATTGCGTAGCGATGAAACGCAGAAGTCGGATTTTTATCCTTTTTGTGCGGCGCGTGAAATGCGGGAATAAAGACAAATTCATCAAGCTCAAAAAAATCAATCAGTTTCCGCGCAATTGTCAAATGCCCGTTGTGAAGCGGGTCAAAACTCCCGCCGTAAAATGCGACTTTTTTCATTTTTGCCACCGCAGAACACAAGAGAAATTAGCCGCGAAAAGGCACAAAAAACGCAAAAATAAAAACTTAAAATTTTGTTTTCCTTTGTGATTTTGTAAATTTTTGCGGCTAATCTGTTTCATAAATTTCTATACTCTCCGCGTTCTCCGCCGCTAAATCGTCCAACCGATTTGCCACAAAATTAACGAGTTCCCGCGTTCCTTGATTCGTTACGGAGGAAATTGCAAAAAATGGTTTTCCGTCCATTTCTGCCTCTTTCTTCAAACTTTCCAATCTTTCCGGCTCGTCGAGCGCGTCAATTTTTGTTGCTATGACAATCTGTGGTCTTTCGGCGAGTTCGGGATTATAATTGGCGAGTTCGCGGTTGATAATTTCGTAATCTTCCACCGCGTCGCGTCCTGAAAGCGAAGAAACATCAACCAGGTGAAGCAAAAATTTCGTGCGCTCGACGTGGCGCAAAAACCTGTCGCCAAGTCCCGCGCCTTCCGACGCGCCTTCAATCAAACCGGGAATATCGGCAACCACAAAAGTTTTAAATTCGCCCATATCAACTACGCCCAAATTCGGCTCAAGCGTTGTGAACGGATAATCGGCAATTTTTGGTTTGGCGGCGGAAATAACCGAAATCAAAGTTGATTTTCCCGCGTTTGGAAAACCGACAAGTCCGACATCGGCAATCAGTTTTAATTCTAATTGCAGTTCGAGTTCTTCGCCCAGTCTGCCTGTGTAATGATAACGCGGCGCACGGCGCGTCGGCGTGGCGAAATGCTGGTTGCCCCAACCACCTTTGCCGCCCTTTGCCGCCAGAAAACGTTGTTCGGCTTCGGTAAAATCGAAAAGCAACTCTTCCGATTCGGCATTAAAAATTTGTGTCCCGACGGGAACTTTGACGATTTCATCCGCGCCGTCCTTGCCGTGCCGGTTTGAGCCTTCGCCGTGTTTGCCGCGCTCGGCTTTGTGTTCGGGATTATAGCGCAAATGCAGCAAAGTGTTTAAGCCTTCGTCAGATTCTAGCCAGACATCGCCGCCTTTTCCGCCGTCGCCGCCCGAAGGTCCGCCGCGCGGAACAAATTTTTCACGCCGAAAAGCAGTTACGCCGTCACCGCCGTCGCCTGCTTTTATTTTGATTTTTACACGGTCAATAAACATCTTTAGATTTTAGATTTGTGATTTTGGATTGGCATACACTTGAGTTCGGAATTTATGTCTAAGATTTGTTCGTCTTAACAAAAAGCAGACTAAAGTTTGAACTCTAAAGTTTATAAACAAAAAGAAAACGCCACGCCAAGCTAAAAATCAATGGCGTATGCGTTTCTTTAAAGTTTTTGCGGAATGCGTAAAACGAAACCAATCGCCAACCGCAAATTTAAAATAGCAGTTTTTAAGCAGTTGCGGGCGCAAGTTCATTCGCGCCTTCCGCGTAGACACTAATAAATTTGCCCTTTTGCCCTTTGCTTTCAAATTTGACGAAACCGTCAATTAGGGCAAACAATGTGTCATCTTTGCCGCGTCCGACGTTTTTGCCCGGTTTCCATTTGGTCCCGCGCTGTCGCGCCAAAATGTTGCCGCCGCGAACTTTTTCGCCGCCAAATTTCTTTAAACCTAATCTCTGTGCGTTAGAATCGCGCCCGTTGCGCGATGAGCCGACACCTTTCTTATGAGCCATTTTTTGATTTTTGATTTTTGATTTTTGATTTTTGATTGCTGAAACAATCTGAAACCTGAAATCTGAAATCGTTTCTCCTCGCTAAATTTTGTCAATCGTAATTTCGGTGTAATCCTGACGATGACCTTGCTTACGTTTGTATTGCTTGCGGCGTTTTTTCTTGAAAACAATAATTTTCTCGCCGCGCCCGTGTCCGATGATAGTGGCATTAACTGTTGCGTCGCCAAGTTTTATGTCCTTGCCTTCGCCGGAAAGTAAGGCTCCGATTTCAACTTTGTCGCCTTCCTTTTTGTCAATGCTCGGCACGCGCAAAGTTTGCCCTTTTTCAACCGCAAACTGTTTTCCGCCTGTTTTTATAATTGCGTAACTCATGATGCTTGTTATCTCCTTCGCTTATGACAAGAATGCTTGTCAATCGAAAAACGTTAATTATACGTGAAACACTCATTGAAGGTCAATCAGACTTGGAAGTTTTCCGAAAAAATTTTAATTAAAATCAAGTTCCGAGAATGTTCTCTACTTTCATTACTTGCAGATGCTTGCGCCAATTTTCCGCTAAATTAAACCGATAAATTTCAATTTCCGGCGAAACGGTGTTTGCTAAAAACTTAAAATCGCGGTGAAAACTCAAGGTCGGCGCAACCAGATAACAGAGCGTCGGCGCGTCAGCAATTTCCAAATCGCCAAAAAGTTTTGCTTTATTTAGATTTCCGCGTCGCCGGTTTAGTTCGATTTTTCGCCAATAATCAACGGCTTGAAAAGCCATTTCGCGGTCAGACGAAACCTTTAATTCAATAATGATTAAACGCCCGTCGCGCCTGAGAGCAAGAAGATCAATTTTGCCGTGTTCGGCGCGAAACTGATTATAAATCGGCGATAAAATTAAATTTCCGTCAAGCAATTTAATATTCCGCCTTAAAGCAGCTTCGAGCCACGCTTCGGGCGCAAGCCCAAAAAGCGCGTGGCGTTTATTCGGCGTGTCAAAACGGCGGTAAGTTTCCAGATTTTCCAGCAAATCAAAAAAATCTTCACGCGATTTTTCATTTAAAATTCGTCTGTCGCGTTCGATGCCGAACCAGCATTTTTCTTCACCAATCATTTTTCTGACACGCGCAAACGGCAAGCCTTCAAAACGCAGAGTTTCGCCTTGTTTGGTAAAAAGAACGTCAATTTTTTCGGGCGCAAGTTTGATAATTTCCCGCGCCGTTTGGCTGATACTTATGTTTTCCGTTAGAAAAATTTTCTTTGGTTTCTCGCGCCATAAATGATAAATATCGAGCGATTTACATTCGACAATTTCCAACTTTGGACTTTGGACTTTAGACTTTGGACTTTTCACGTTTTGGCGGGAAATTTCCCAAAGTTTGATTTTTGATTTCCAATTCTCTTTTAATAAAGCGTGAAGTTTTCGCAGATTTTTGAGCAACTTCTTTTCCGCCAAAATCCAAACCGTTTCAATCGGTTTTTTCTTGCGTCGTTCCAAATTTGACAGCCACAAAATCGCGGTTGAAATAAGAATTTCGGGCGTTGCCGCGCCGGAAACATCTGCTAAAACAGCAGTTTGTTTGCCGTTCAAATGTTCAAAAAATATCTGCGCGAAACGTCCGTTTTCTTTGTTCAAAGCAACGCGGACGAGTTTTGTGTCTTTGATTTCCGAAACAAGCAGATTGGCGATTTTGTTAGCTTTTTCGAGCCGTGCAAGTTCGATTGATTCATCAAGTTCTCCGGCGGAAATGCGCGGAACAAGCCTAATTCTCTCGCGTTCATCAACCCAAATAATTGATTCGGAATTTTCGTTTTCGCCCAAAACCACGCGATGTTTTGTCAAACCGTTT
>MWZA01000074.1 GCA_002050455.1 Acidobacteria bacterium 5-1
ATCCACAATGTCGCCCGTATCAACCTGACCTCGCTTGACGTTGACGGTGCGCGAGCCGAGAAGACGTTTGAAGTTTGTAAAATACGACGGCAAACCTTCGACTTCTTTCGCGCCGCCGCCGTTGCGGAGCTCGTAATGAAGATGCGGAAACAGCGATGAACCAGCCGCGCCGATTGCTGCGATAACATCGCCTTGTTTAACCGTCTGCCCGACTTTGACGCGCGAACTTCCCTGTTTGATATGACCGAACCAACTGAACTCGCCGTTGAGATGGTCAATCACGATATAGTTTCCGGCGTAGGCGCGTTCGTCTGCTCCTAAATCAGCCGGATTAAATTTACGATCGTCGGGTTTTGTGTCCTGCACGAACGCGACGCGCCCCGCGCCAGCCGCATAAATCGGTTCACCAAAACTGTAATAATCTTCCATTTTGTCCGGTCGGGCTTGATACCAATCGTCGTTGACGCGCGGCTGTCCTTTGTAATTCAAACCTTGCTCGTCAACGATAATGAAATCGTAGCCGTAACGCTGAAAATTTGTTTTGTAGCCGCTCTTGACGAAATTCTCCTGAGTGTAATCGAAGCGGCGATGATGCGAGTTGTAATCGTGTCCGTCCCAAACCAGAACTCTGCCGCGCACGGGCAGAATCAAATCGGTTTTCGTCTCGTAAAAAACGGGCGCAACGTCAATCTCAGTTTTGAAATATCTTTTGCGGTCTTCGCTGCTGAAAGAAAATTCGTAATGCAGCTTTTTAAGCGGCACATCGGCGGCGAAAGCGTGAAACGGATTGTAGAAAATCGCCGCGCTTTGCTTTTCGATTTTCGGCGCGGCGGCGAGTTCAAGCGAGTTGCGACCGTATTCGTCGTAAAATTCCCGACGTGCTAATTTTCCCGCTTCGTCATAAACGGAAAGCTCGACTTTGTTGATAATCAGTTTTTCGTCCGTTTGATTTTTCAAAATAAAATCAAAATTCAGATGTTGTCCCGTATCGCTGCGCTCAATGTAAATGTTGTTCGGCTTGGCGACGACGGCGACAGATGTTTGATTGGAATCGCCAACCGCTAGAAGAAAAGTCAGAAAAAATGAAAATAAAATGAACATAAATTTATAAAATCCTATTTGTTTTGAAATTTTGAAAAGTGTAAATCAGAAAGTCTAAACGAGATTCGTCATTAAATTGTTCCTTAAATTATGCGTCTCAAAATTGTTTTTGCGTAAAGTTAGGAAAATTATTTATTTCGGTTAAAATAAACCAAATGTTGAAAATTGATATTCATACACATATTTTGCCGAAAGAAATTCCGAATTGGAAGGACAAATTCGGCTACGGCGGATTTATCACGCTCGAACATCACAAGCCGTGTTGCGCGAGAATGCTCAAGGACGACGGAAAATTTTTCCGCGAAGTCGAAGATAATTGCTGGAGCGCGGAACGAAGAATCGAAGAATGTAATCAATTTGGCGTTGATGTACAGGTTTTATCAATCGTTCCCGCGATGTTTAGTTATTGGGCAAAACCGCACGACGGCGCGGAAATCTCAAAGTTTTTGAACGACGGAATTGCCGAAATTGTCCAGAGATTTCCCAAAAAATTTATCGGTTTAGGAACTGTGCCCCTGCAAGACGCGACGCTGGCGATAAAAGAACTTGAACGATGCAAACAAATCGGTTTGGTCGGCGTGCAAATCGGAACAAACGTCAATCAATTAAATTTAGGCGAGCCGCAGTTTTTCGGGTTTTTCCAAGCCTGTGAAAACTTAGAAATGGCAGTTTTCGTGCATCCTTGGGAAATGATGGGCGAAGCGGATATGCAAAAATACTGGCTGCCGTGGCTCGTCGGAATGCCGGCGGAAACTTCGCGGGCAATTTGTTCGCTGATTTTTTCGGGCGTGTTGGAACGCTTGCCGAATTTACGAATCTGTTTCGCGCACGGCGGCGGCTCGTTTCCCGCGACAATCGGGCGAATCGAACACGGTTTTGAAGTTCGACCGGATTTATGCGCTACCGACAATCAATGCAATCCGCGCGATTATTTGGGTAAATTCTGGCTCGATTCGCTCGTTCACGATGAATTTATGCTCGATTATTTAGTAAAATTATTCGGCGCGGAAAAAATCGCTTTGGGGACAGATTATCCGTTTCCGCTTGGCGAACCCGAACCCGCGAAACTCATCGAATCAATGCCGTTTGACAAAGAAACGAAAGTCAAATTGCTGCACGGCGCGGCGTTGGATTGGTTGAATTTGGATAAGAATTTGTTTATTTAATTTCAAACAAGAAATGAGAGCGTTTGCAAACGCTCTCATTTCTTGTTCGTGTGGACGAGGCTTTATTCGATATTATTGTCTCGCTTTGTCAAAAATATCGCCACGGTTTGCTTCGGTTGTCCGAGTTTTTTGACAACCCGGTTTTTAATCTTTGATTTAGGAGCCGATATGCCGAAGTCAGAAGAAACCATTTTGGTCAAGATGTATTGGTCGCCGTAGCGATCAAATATCAGAACCGTTTTGTCCATTAGCGACCTGCTCCCGTTAGTCAAAAAAACAGCCATTTGCTGCAAATCACGAGTTTTGGCATTTCTAACCGCTAGAATGGTGGCTCCCAACGTGAACGGACTTTTTACGCTGATGATGTAATTACCCGTTTTATAAGTCTTATTCCCGATTTTGAAATCAAAGGGAATTTGCGCGCGATAACTTGTGATTGATTGAGCCTGAACCGACACAACCATTAAAATAATTGCCAAAACAAACAACGAACTGATTTTTACTATTAAATTTTTCATTTGAACCTCCATTATTTTCTTCTACGAATTTTTCTCGAAGGTTATTTGCGCCTTCATCTATTAACGCGATGTTTTTGGAGAAACCGTCCGAATTTTTTTTTCGCATAGATAAATTCAGGAAATTTATTGACTTGGCGCATTAGCAGGTATATTCTCACAGATATAAATAGAAGGTTTTGCTCTCACAAAAAGCGCGAGGTCGAAATGAATCAAACTCATGAAATTACGCAAATGCTGCACGAATGGAGCGACGGAAACCACGTGGCGTTGGAAGAATTGATGCCGCTTGTCTATACGGAACTACACAAACAAGCCGCGCGATTCCTGCGCCGCGAACGCCAAGACCACACGCTGCAAACGACGGCTTTAATTCACGAAACCTACATCAAATTGATTGACCAGCGCGAAGTAAATTGGGAAAACCGCGCTCATTTTTTCGCCATTGCCGCAAACTTAATGCGGCGGATTTTGGTTGACCACGCCCGCGCCAAACATCGGGAAAAACGCGGCGGCGATTATTTGAAATTGCCTTTGGAAGAAGCCGCGCTTGTCGTCAGTAATGAAAAAACCATTGATTTAATTGCGCTCGATGAAGCGTTAAATCGTCTGGCTAAAGTTGACGCGCAACAAGCTCGCGTTGTCGAACTGCGTTATTTCGGCGGCTTGAGTTTGGAAGAGACAGCGGCGGTTTTGAAAATTTCCCGAACCACCGTCGCCGAGGATTGGGCAATGGCAAAGGCTTGGCTGCATCGTGAATTAACAAGATAAAATTGAACAGTTTTTTTGCCGATGTCGCGTTAATAAATGAAGGATGTGTGTTCTTATTTAGTTGTGTTGACACAAGCGTTCAGAGTCCACGCACAAGCCGTGTCGTTTTGCGCCGCGCCCAGCGCGGGCGGGAAAAGGCATTCATAAGTTTGATTCATTTCGACCTCGCGCTTTTTGTGAGAGCAAAAC
>MWZA01000077.1 GCA_002050455.1 Acidobacteria bacterium 5-1
CGATGAAAAATTAGCTTGTTTGCCCGAAGATGTACCGCTTAAAATTGTGCAAAAGACAAAAGTTTTTCACGCCACGCCGCACGACACGCTTGCCTGTGCGCGAATGGCGCGGGAAGCTAAAGCGGGCGGCGCGATAGTTTCCATTGATATTGACAACACTTTTGACGGACTTTTAGAGATGATTCCGCTGATTGATATTTTTATTTCTTCCGCCGAATTTCCCAAAAAACTTGTCGGAATCAAAGATAAAAAAGAATCTTTGCGCGAGATAAGACGGCGTTTCGGCTGCGCGGTTGTCGGAATGACTTTGGGCAAAACAGGTTCGCTTATTTTGTGCGAAGATAAATTTATCGAAACAAAAGGCTGCGAAGTGCCGAACGGCTGTCAAGACACAACCGGCGCGGGCGATGCGTTTCGCGTCGGTTTTTTGTATGGCTTGCTGACGGGCGAAACGGTGGAAATTTCGGCGGAAATGGCAAATGCGGTCGCTGCATTAAAATGCCGCGAAATCGGGGCTAGAACGGCTCTACCAAATACTGCAGAGTTGTTGGATTTTATCGCAAAACGATAAATCACATAAAATTATTCACAATTTGAGGAAGCCAACGATTTAAGTTTTTCAAACATCATAAACAGCAAAAGTTTTAATAAAATTTTTAAATGAGATTTCCGAGCAAAGTAATGAATAATTTTAAGAAAAGTATCTTTTGCGTGTTTGGTTTGAGTTTAGCTATCTGCTTGTTTTCATTTGCGGCGGCAGCACAGCAAGTTAAACGCACACAATTTGATGTGTCAAATTATGTAATGGATGTGCAGCTTGTGCCGAATGAAAATAAATTAAATGCGACGGTTGACGTAAATTTTACGCCGCTTGAAGACACCCGCACGGTTACGTTTGAACTAAACGGTTCATTAAAAGTCGAAAGCGTAACGCGCCAGAATTCCGCCGTCGCTGCAATTTCGCAGTCGAAAGTCAAAGCCGCAGCATCAACCGCGCCGAGCCAAGTTACATTTATCCAAGACCAAGTCGGCGTTTCGGATTTGGGTCCGAGCGTGAAAATTGATTTGGGCGAAGTGGTAACAAAAAACACGCCTATTACCTTGCGTTTTAAATACAACGGAGTATTAACTACGCCGTCGGGCGGACCGCTTCTGACCAAAAGGCTTGCTTATGTCGGAACAAATAACGGTTATTTAATGTATGCGGCGCGTTGGTTTCCGTTTCACGAATACGCGGCTGACCAAGCGACATCAGACATTTCAATTTCGCTTCCGAGCGGTTATCAAGTTGTCGGCTTCAGCGATACGCCCGTTTCGCAAACCGGCGGTAAATATCGCTTTGTCCGCAATCAATCAGGACTTGTCGGCAACTTTGCTTACGGAAAATACGTTAATAAAAATCTCAAGTTCGGTGAGTATGATTTGCAGTTTTACACAAAACCCGGCAATGACGCGCAAGTTGCGGCATTCGGCGAAACTCTTGGACGCGCGCTTGAATTTTACACAAAAAAATATGGCGCAACCGAGAGCGGCAAGCGAATGATAATCGTGCAGATTGACGACGAAAGTCTTGATTTTTATTCGACGCAGGGAATGATTTTTATGGCTGACCATTTGTTCGAGCAGCCGCGTGAAATCACTGAAGAACGCTTGCAGCGCGAAGCCGCTTTTCAATGGTGGGGTTTGACTGTTGGCTTGAAGTCCTTTGATGATGCGTGGCTTTCGCAAGGTTTGGCTGAATACAGCGCGTATGCTCTGCGGGAAAGTTTGCTGTCAGGCGCAAAACTTGAAAATTTGCGGCGCGAATTGCTTGAAAAATCTCTGACCTTTGAACAAACCGCTTCGCTATCGCGCACGCCTGCCGTTTTGGATGACCAATCGGTGGCTTATCAATACCTGATGTTTGGAAAGGGCGCGTTTGTTTTCAAACTTTTACGCGACACGCTCGGCGAGCAAAAATTCAATCAATTGCTTCGCACATTTTTGCAGCAATATCGCGGCAAAAATGCTTCGATTGACGATTTTGAAAAGTTGGCAACGCAGGTCGCGGGAAAAGATATGCGCTACTTTTTTGCGCGTTGGGTCGAAGGCACGGGCGTTCCCGAATTTCAGGTTGATTATCAAATTATCCGCACTCGCGGAGGGAAATTTGTTACTCGCGGAACGGTTAAACAAAATTATGACAATCTTCGCTTGCCGCTCGAACTGCAGCTTCGCGCCGAAGGCGAAAACGGATTAAAGACCGAAATGGTTCAGATAGAAGATTCGAGCGCGGATTTTAATATTGAATCCGCCGGGAAACCGCTTGAAGTAGTGGTTGACCCGAGTTATAAAATCTTGCGAATTTCCGATGATTTACGGATTTCTTCGATTGCGCGGCGCGGCATCGAGCAATTCAAAGAAGGAAATTACGTTGAAGCGCAGCAACAGTTTGAAGCCGCACTTAAATTAGACCGCTCGAATTCCTGGGTTTATTATAATTTAGGTTTATTGTTTCTTGAACAACGTAATTACGACTTGGCGATAGATAATTTCAAAGCCGTTTTAGGCGGAAACCTGCGTCCGGCGTGGCTGGCGGTTTGGGCAAATATCAAAATGGGCAACGCCTACGACGCAAAAGGCGACCGGACACGCGCCGTTGCCGCTTACAAACGTGCCGAAACTCTTGGCGATAATTACGACAACGCCCAGCAAGCCATTCAGAAATATCTGGCTTCGCCATATGACCCAAAAGAAACACAAACTACGACGGCGGTTAAATAAAGCCGGTTGATTTACTCAAGTTGTAAAGAGTTACGCTTTTGATTTCTAAAGTCCGAAAGTGTAACTCTTTTACTTTTTGGCTGCTTTAAATCGGAGCGCAAACCAACCGAAACATTGCGGTTGGCTTTTAGAGCAATTTTGGCTTGAGTGTCAAGAAAAGTTTTGAGTTCGTGCCTAAAGGTTGGCTTCTGACATGAGAACATACGAAATAACTAAACTTGGAACTCAAAACACGCCTGTAAATCGTAAATCCAATCCAAATTCGCTCTAAGCGCAATATAATCCAACCATAAAGGTCAAATTAAACTAAATTTTTTAGAATCTTTAGTTTTACATCCAATTTTGATTCAATATTTTGCAAAATCCGGGCGTGAATTTTTTCGACTTCTTCTTCCATTAAAGTTCGTTCATTACTTCGATATTCCAGCTTAATCGTAATTGAACGTTCATCGTCCGCCATTTCTTTGCCTTCATAAACGTCAACAAATTCAACCTTTCGGAGAAGTTCAAAATTTTCCGCTTCGATTGCTTGTTTGATATCGGCAAAACTTATGCTTCGATTTGCCAACAAGGAAATGTCGCGCACGATTGACGGAAAAATCGGTAATGGTTTATATAAAATGTCTTGCTCTTTTGCTTCCAAAAGTGCCTGTAAATCAACTTCCGCAACAAAAACAGGTTGTTTGAATTTATACGACGAAGCGATTTCATCATTTAAACGCCCGATTGTGCCGACTTCTTTTCCATCTAAAAACACTCGCGCCGACTGACCTTTTCTCAAATGTTTAGCGTTTCCGGCTTTAAATTCAAGCGCGGGAACATTCAAAGCGTTTGCCGCACTTTCAAG
>MWZA01000221.1 GCA_002050455.1 Acidobacteria bacterium 5-1
CCGTCGCTCCGAAAGCCGCGGCAATTAATCCGCCGCCGTTGCTTCTGCGAATAAACCAAGTAAGCGGGTCATTAATAGTTGCGCCTTCACGAACCACAGCAATATCGGTTTTACCGTCGCCGTCGTAATCGCCCGGCGCGACTAAATCATTGCTGAAACCCCAAGGTATGGAAAGAAATCCGCCGTCGGCTTTAAGTATAAAGAAAACCGCTTGGTCGGTCGGCATAGTTCCGGGACGTTGAACGGCAAAATCAAATTTTCCGTCACCGTCATAGTCACCCGGCGCGGTATAATCGGGCGTCGCACCGAATTGCGCGGCAAAAAAACCGCGTGTGCTCCCCATCACATACCAGGTCATTACTCCGTTGCTCCGGCGCGTAACCGCCACGTCTGTTTTTCCATCACCGTCATAATCTCTGGCAACCGGTTCATCTCCGGATGCACCGAAAAGAACGCCGGTAAAAGTGTTGTTTGAACTGTTTATCCGATACCAAACACCGTCGGTATCACGCCAGACGGAAATATCAGCCTTGCCGTCGCCGTCGTAATCGCCGGGAGTTGGATAATCCGTGCTGTAGACACCAAACGGCTGAAAAGTAGAGCCGCCGCCGCTTTTACTAATATACCAAACGTTGTCGGATGGACGCATTACCGAATAATCAGCTTTGTTGTCGCCGTCAAAATCTAAGGCTTTACGTAAGCTGAGCTGAGCTGAAGCCGAAACAACTAAAAGTAAAACACAGGCAAAAACCACACTAATTTTGCCGCTTTTGGTCAAAATATTATTCATTTTTTTATTCCCTCTTTTAAAACTTCTTATTATAAGGTAATTAGACAAAAAATTTATGCCAAATAAATTAAGAAACTCAAATATACTATTAAACAACCGACAAATGCAAGAAACTTTCAAATAAAATTTCCGTTTTATCGGTTATTAATTCAAATTATTAATTCCGACTGCTATTCTACCCGTATAATCTATCCGGTGAAAATATATTTTCCGGTTCTGCCCAGCAAAGTATTCGTCAACCGCTTTTCTCGCGCCTTGCCAATGCCCGTAATCATCAATAATCAAAACGCCTTCGGGCGCAAGTCTTGGACACAGATGAGTTAATTCGTGCTTGGTTGATTCATACCAATCAGTATCAAGCCGCAGCAGAGCCAGATTTGTCGGGAGAGTTTCCGGTATTGTGTCTTCAACCTTGCCTTTGACAAAGCAGATATTTTCTTCGGGATAGCCGGTTGAAAGAATGTTTTGCCGGACATCTTCGATACTAGCATAACACCATTTCCCCTGCTCCCGGTTCATCTGCGACTGAGCCGAAACTCCATCGAAACTTTTATCAAACTGTGTCGGAGAAGACATTCCTTCAAACGTATCGTATAAATATAATTTTCTGCTCGTGTCGTTGTGAGCCAAAAGCGTTAGGGCAACAGTCATCATACTGCCGCCACGCCAGACACCGCATTCGGCAAAATCTCCCGCGATTTTATTGTTCGTAATATAAGATACGGCATTTATAAGACAAGCTATTCGCTCGATGCTCGTCATTGTGAACGGCTGGACAGTCGACACAATTTGCCGCTCTTCATCGGATAAATCAGGAAAGGCTTCAAGGCTTGAATTATTTGAAGGTTTATATGCCACCAAATCAAATCCAAAATTATTTATGACTTTTTTTATCAGCGTTTTCATAGAAACGATTCTGCAGCCTGGCTTTAATAAATCCGATTTCCAAATCTACGCAGCCGGAGCAAACTTTTCTCAACTTTCGCCTTTTTACTTTCTTATGTTTCTTTTCGGAACTTTAGATGCGTTCTGTAATTCAAAAGTCTGACCAAAACGGAAAATTTTGTAAAAAAACTATTGGCTTTGCAGCAAATTGGCAGGAATTTTCATCGTTGAATTTCCCCAACCAAAAGCCGAAAAGCCCGCCGTAGTTCCCTGAACGTAAAAAATACCGGCTTCATTTTGACCAGTGTTCGGTCGCCAGACGGCAAAATCTGTTCTGCCGTCGCCGTCGTAATCGCCCGGTGTCGGCAGATCTCCCGAAATACCGCCGAATTGGACGGTGTTAAAGTTTCCGTCAGAGCTTTTCAAATAATACCAAACGCCATTGGTCGTTCGCCAAACCGCAATGTCTGTTTTGCCGTCGCCGTCATAATCGGCGGGAACGATTTTATCAGTTGCGGAAGTGCCGAAAGCATTTACTATCAAACTATTATCAGAACTTTTTTGAATAAAAAATGTGTTTGCCGGAGAACCACTCGTCGGACGATAAACGGCTAAATCGGCTTTGCCGTCGCCGTCGTAATCGCCGCGCAGAGCTTTGTCGGTGTCGCTACCGAACTGATAGCCGCGAAAACCGCTAGCCGAGCCGAGAACATACCATACAAGCGTTCCGTTTTGCGCTCGCGTAACGGCAAAATCGGCTTTGCCGTCGCCGTCAAAATCCTGCGAAACAATCGGATTATCACCGGTTTGACCAAATTGAACGGCGGTAAAAGTGTTATTTTGACTTTGCAAAACATAGAACGTGCCGTTTGAATTGCGCCAAACGGCAATATCGGTTTTGCCGTCGCCGTCAAAGTCGTTCGGCACGGGAATATCGTCGGCAAAAGAACCGAAATTAACGGCTGAATATCCGCCACTGCTTCGATAATTGTTCCAAATCATCGCGCCCGACACATTTTGGATTGCCGAATAATCGGTGCGTCCGTCGCCGTCAAAATCCATAAAGGCAGAACGCCGCGTGGTTTGATTTCCCGATTGTGAAACTATAAATGTCCGGTCGCCGATTCTGATTGTGCCGCTTCGCGCGGCACCGGAATTTGCGGAAACGGTAAAAGTTATCGTGCCGTTGCCGCTCGAAGGATTACCGCTCGTAACGGTTATCCAATTGGAATCGCTGATTGCCGAATAATCACAATTAGTCGGCGCAGCAACACTCACCGAAAAACTTCCGCCGCCCGCCGCCGCCGATTGCGAAGTACTCACCGGGTTAAATGTGCAAACCGTTTGATTTTGCAAAGCGCGGGCGACATTTATTCTGCCGCCGGTTTTAACGATGCCGTTAAACTGCGTGAGCGGGTCAACCGTATTCATCAAAGTTGCCTTGAGTGAAGCGGGCGAAAGATTCGGATTATATGAAGAAAGCAGTGCCGCCGCGCCTGTCGCGTGCGGAGTCGCCATTGAAGTTCCGCTAAAGGTTATATAACTTGAATTTGAACTATTAAAAGTGCTTAAAATACCTGAGCCGGGCGCAGCCACGTCAACGCTGATTGCACCGTAATTTGAAAAACCCGAAAGCGTATCGGTTGAAGTTGAAGAGGCAACTGCCAAAATACCCGGACTCGTATAACTTGCCGGATAAAAAGGCGTGGTTTCGTTATTTTTGCCGGCATTTCCCGCCGCGAAAACATTCAAAATTCCGGCATTTCCGAGCGCGTCAATTGCATCCTTCGTCGCTTGGTCATAGCCGCAAGCCTCGCTGCAACCGCCGTAAGAATTATTGGTAACGCGGATGTTCACTCCGCGATTTTTCATCATTCGCACATAATTGTAGGCATTGATGAGCATTGTCGAGGTCGTGTCCGTGCCGCTCGGACTGTAAATTTTTATCGCCATTATTTTGACGTTCCAATTTACGCCGACCACACCCAACCCATTATTTCCGACTGCGCCGATTGTTCCCGCCGTATGTGTTCCGTGTCCGCCTGCGTCGTCAATCGGGTCGGAATCGTTATAAAAAAAGTCGTAACCGTAGTAATCATCCGCAAAACCATTGCCGTCATCATCAATTCCGTTTCCGTTTATTTCACCCGGATTGCGCCACGCATTTGCTGCAAGGTCTTCGTGCGTGTATCTCAAACCCGTATCAATATCAGCCACCACAAGACTTGAACTTCCCACGCTCAAATCCCAAGCCAGAGGCGCGGAAATTTTCTGCATTCCATACATTGAACCGAATTGTGGGTCGCTCGGCGTGGCAAGCAGATGATAGTAAAAATTCGGCTGCGCTTGTTCGACTTCCGCGCTGCTTTTATAAAGCAAAAGAGCTTGATTAACGCTCAAGTAGGCGGGAAGTTTTATTCTTTGCCAGCCGAGTTCGGGAAATTCCTCGACGACGGCTGCGCCGATCTGGTCGTTGGTCGCAAAAGCGGCGGCAGAAGCCGTGCCGTTTTTATATTTTACGAGCAATTCGCCGTCGGCAAAAACCTTGTCGGATTTTTGCGCCGAAACAACTTGGCTGGAAATAAACATCGCCAAAACGAAATAAACAAAAAACTTCGCGGTTTTCATAGACAGACCTCACGGAAACATTTCCGAGTGAACTTATTTTATATGTTTCGAGAAAAGAATGAAAGCAGATTCAGCCGAGAAGTTGAAACTACTTTGGTAAGAATTAGATTTTGTATAAAAAATGGGGCGGCTAGAGGGAATTGAACCCTCGACATTCGGCTCCACAAACCGACGTTCTAACCCCTGAACTATAGCCGCCATAACTATGCGTTGATAAAGACGTGCCGCTTATAATTAAATTCGGCAGCGGATTTGCGCCGATGGCAATTAGCGCAAAGCACATCACATTTTTGAATCTCCAACTCGACTCGATTCCACGATGAATTAGAAACTAAGTTTGAAATACATTCGGATTTCTTAGTTCTATCACGATGGTCGAATTCCAAAACGACAGGATCGGATTCTCCGCAACCGGCACAGGCGTGATGCGTTAAATATTCAAAAACCTTTCGTGCATTCTGCTCACGAATTTTTCTGCGACTTGTGTTATGACTATCTCGATAATGCTGGTGATTTTCACGATACCGCTCATCCCAATTTGCCTTAAAACATGCCCGACACCAAGAAGCGCGTCCGTCTTTAGCGATTTTTTTCGCCGGAAACAAAAGCAAATCTTTTTCACATTTACATTTTGTGCAAACTTTTGTTTCGTTTTTTACCATAACACAAATACATTTATTCGGCAAAAATTGTCAACAATCCAAAATCCAAAATTAAAATGCCCCCGGCACGACTCGAACGTGCGACCCACAGCTTAGAAGGCTGTTGCTCTATCCAACTGAGCTACGGGAGCATATATTAAAAAGCAAGTTAAGATGTTAGCGATTGTCGGATTTTAAGTCAAATTTAATAACGTAAGTGGTCGAAATTTTCGTTGCCGGTGTTTGTAAAAACTCATCGTCGTTGTGCTTGAATTTGAAAAATCACAACATTCGCCATTTTCGTCCGATGTGCCTTGAATGTTCTTATAATTTTGGTAACTTGATAGAATGACTTCCGAAAATTTCCGAAGCGGCTACGTCGCGCTGATTGGTCGCCCGAATGCGGGAAAATCTACATTATTAAATTACTTGGTTGGCGAAAAAATCGCCGCCGTTTCCAACAAACCGCAAACCACGCGCCATAAAATTAAAGGCATCGTTACGCTTGACGACGGGCAGATTGTTTTTATTGACACGCCCGGCGTTCATAAACCCGGCTACTTATTAAATCGAAGAATGATGTCCGCCGTTCACGATGCGATTTTGTCGGTTGATGTAGTTATTCTAATGCGCGACGCTTCGGTTTCGACGGGAAACGGCGACAAATTTGTTTTGAATTTAATCAAACAATCGGAAAAGCCCGCCATCTTGGTTCTTAACAAAATTGACAAGGTTAAAAATAAAAAAGAACTTTTGCCGCTGATGGAATTTTACGCGAAAGAATATAATTTCGTAGAAATTGTGCCGATTTCCGCGCTCAACGGCGAAGCAATTGATAATCTTTTGCAGCAAATTGTCAAACATCTGCCCAAAGGCGAACCGCTTTTTGCCGAAGATGAAATGACCGACCAACCTTTGCGAACATTAGTTGCGGAAATGGTGCGCGAAAAAATCCTGCAAACAACGGGCGATGAAATCCCGTATGTTACCGCCGTCGTAACCGAAAAGTTTGATGAATCAGACCCGACGGTTACAAAAATTCATTGTGCAGTCTATGTTGAAAGAAGCTCGCAAAAGGGAATAATCATCGGCAAAGGCGGCATCAAACTCAAAAAAATCGGCACGGAAGCCCGCTATGATATCGAAAAAATTTTGGGTAAAAAAGTTTTTCTTCAACTCTTTGTCAAAGTAGTCGAAGACTGGCGCAACCGCGAGCGCGATTTGGACGAAATCGGAATTATGGAGTAATCTGCGAAATCAAAAAGAATACAAAAAGTTTTATCTGCGTATCGAAAAACAGACTGCCGAAATTTAATGGTTACGGCAGAAGTATGCGCTAAATTCTGATAAAATGAAAATGTGGAAAAAGTAAAAAGTTCGTCGCCGTCAACTAATTTAGGCGCAGTAATTGATGTTTTGGAAGATATGCAAGATGCCGAGATTATTTCTAATTATGCTGTCGGCGGCGCGGTGGCGGCTATTTTGCATTCTGAACCGATTTCAACCGTTGACCTCGACATCTTCTTTTTTCTCACTGAACCGCCAAAAGGTTTAATTTTGTCTTTGGAGAAAATTTACGACTATGCTCGGCAAAATGATTTTACGTTTGATGCAGATTTTATCAACATTCACGGCTGGCTTGTTCAATTCGTTGAAGCCAGCAATAGCCCGCTTTGGACGGAAGCCGTTGAAACAGCGAAAATAATGCCGGTGGATAATCGTGCCGCCAAAGTTATTGATTTGGAACACTTAGCGGCAATGTGGATTTTTGCCGGACGTAAAAAAGACATTCGGAAAATCGAAATGTTTGATGAAGCCGGAACAATGGACGCAAAAATTTTGTATGATGTGTTATTGCGTTTCAATTTGCTAGACCGTTGGCAATTACAACAACATAATTTTTCCGATGAATACCAATTCTGAAAAAGAAGCGATTGAAGATTTGAAGCGGCGCAAGGAAAATTTTCGGGCGTTCACTCACAGTCTTTCGCCGACAGAAAAAATTCGCCAACTCGAACTTCTCCAAAAACGTTATTATGAACTTCTGAAAGCACGGGAAGAAAACGGCGGGCGCAAAATTCCCGAAAAGTGGCAAAAGTGGCGCGATGCCCAAAACATTTAACGTAAAAGAACGATTGGAGGCAAAAGAATGACGGATAGAGACAAACCGGACATTCAAAATTCCGGCATTTCAAACGAACACGAAACGACGATACAAACGCCAATTCCGACCGACGATAAAACGCTTCTGCTCTCCGACGCGCTGACGGTTGAAGCGATTGACGAACCGACGCGCAAGTTTGCCGCGCCTGCCAAAGAAACCCGAACCAATCACAAAACCGAAATTGAAACCGAGCCGACAGAAGTTTTGCAGGACGAATTGCAAGACGATGAAGTAGATGAATTAAAAACTGCGCCGGACGAAAACGCGCTCAAACCAAGTCGGCTGCGCTTTACGGTGATTTGTTTGTTATTTCTCCTCGCAGTTGTAAATAGTCTTGTCGGATTTTATCAATACACTGCTACCAATGTTGATATAACCTGGGAAAACGGTTTTGCCTTTACTAATGGTAAATTTGTCTTTTTCAAGGAAAAGTCTAAATTAATTTCAGAAAAGCCTTTTCAAGTTAATGACGAATTGATAAGTATTAATGAATTACCTATTAAAAAGAAAACGGATATAGACAAAATCAAAACCCTTCTCAGTCCGAACGAACAATATAAAGTTTTAATCAGTCGTGGTAATCAAATACAAGAAATACAATTTACGGCTGAACCTATTTCAATTCAAAAACAAATTGGAAAAACCATAGAAACCGCTATTTCACCAATTATTTTCATACTTACAGGGTTTTTCGTTTTCCTTTTAAAACCGAACGATAAACTTACAAATCTTCTTGCAGTAATGTTTCTCATGACCCCAGGTTCATCGGAGTATATTCATAAAATAGATTATTCGTTAATCATAGCCGCCTTAACTAACCTCCATGTAATTATTACTGGACTGGCATCTGCAGTATTTCTACATTTCTTTCTAATTTTCCCGAAAAAAGCATATCTCCTACGCCGATACCCAAAAATTGAATACCTCCTCTACCTGCCTGCATTATTAGTTATAATTCCGTTCTATTTGTTTAAATATATGGAGGAGGTTGAGCAGGCGCGGTTACTCGATACATCAACTGACTTCATGTTTTATCTAATACCTATTTGTATCTCAGGTTATCTTTTAACAGGCTTAATATCATTGATAATAAGTTATTTACGCAGCGAGACAGTTGCGAAGCGTAAGATACGTTTTATTGTTATTAGCATATTGCTAATTCCTCTATCGTTTCCTCTACTAATTATAATTATAATTCCCATAATGATACTCGATTCGATATTTTATAATAAAGAATATCTTACCAGTATCACGTCAGATTCTTTTACGCTTTTAGCACTGCTGACTTTTGCGTTGATTCCAATTACTTTTTCACACGCAATTGTTCGTCATAAAGTCATTCCGATTTCGTTCGTCATCCGGCGCGGTCTGCAATATCTGCTCGCAAAAAACGCATTGCGATTGCTTTTAATTTTGCCGATTTTAGGAATTATTTGGAACATTGCCGCCAATCCAAACCGCACTTTAAGCGAAATACTTTTGAATAACTCGTTCACGTTTTATATTTGCATCGCGCTTGCCGTCGCGCTTGTTTTACTCAATCGTTTCGGTTTGCGTGAATGGGTTGACCGACGATTTTTCCGCGAGCAATACAATCAGGAAAAGATTTTGCGCGAGTTGATTGAAGCCGTCAAAGAATCCGATTCGCTGGCGAAACTTTCGCGGCTGGTCAGCAGTAAAATTCAATTGGCTTTACACCCGGAAAGTATTTATCTTTTTTTCCGCGACGACGCGATGAACTCGGATTTCTCTCTCGGTTACACGACGAGCGGCACGAGCGGAAATTCGGCAAACCTAAAACTTGCCGTCGAATCACCGCTGCTTCGTTTTATGCAGCAGGAGCGCGGCGCAATCGAGTTTCCGACGCGCCGCACCGATGATTTACCGAACCGCGAAAAATGCTGGCTGCGCGAAATAAATGCCAACTTGCTCGTCCCGATGCACGGCTCTGACGGCAAACTTGCCGGAGTTTTTTCCTTGGGAGAAAAGATGTCGCAGATTCCCTACACCGGACGCGATAAAGATTTGCTCGAAACTTTGGCGAATCAAATCGCGCTCGTTCACGAAAATCTGAATTTAAAAGACCGCGTACGCCGCGAACAGCGAATTAAAACAGAAGTTCTCTCGCGCTTTGACGAAGGTAACATCAATCTTTTGAAAGAATGTCCGATGTGCGGCAGATGTTTTGACCGCGACACGCTGAAGTGCGCGAATGATAACTCGGAATTAACTTTCACTTTGCCCGTTGAACGAACAATTGAAAATCGTTATCGCCTTGAAAAACTTTTGGGCAAAGGCGGCATGGGCGCGGTTTATCAAGCAACTGACTTACGCATCAACCGCGTTGTCGCGCTCAAAATTTTAAGCGGTGCGATGTTTGGAAATAAAGACGCTCTGCGCCGTTTTGAACGCGAAGCGCAAACCGCCGGAAAATTAAATCATCGCAACATCGTAACAGTTTTCGATTACGGTGTTTTATCAACCGAAGGTGCATTTTTGGTGATGGAATTAGTCAAAGGCGAAACTTTATCAGAAATATTGAAGCGCAAAGGAAAGTTGGATGCGGAAACTATTGTCGCGTGGTTTGGTCAAGTGCTTGACGGCGTGGAAGCGGCACACAAAGCCGGAATAATCCACCGCGATTTGAAGCCCGACAACATTTTTGTTACGCGCAATGAAGACCAAAGCGTGCGTTTGTGCATTTTGGATTTTGGTTTGGCGCGATTCAATGAACACGAATTTGCCGACAGCCTCAGCCTTCCGGGAACGGTGATGGGAACGCTCGGCTATATGCCGCCCGAACAACTGCGCGGCGAGAAAGTTGATGAACGCAGCGATTTGTTTGCGGCGGGCGTAATAATTTATGAATGTCTGCACGGCGAAAAACCTTACGCGGGCAAAACTTATCAGGAAATTGTGATGTCAATGGGCAAAGAAATTGAACTTGATAAAGATGAGTCGTTTGCAAAATTTTTTGAGCGCAGTTTGGCGCAAAAATCGGAAAACCGTTTTGCTTCGGCAAGTGAAATGAAAGAGAATTTATCAAACTCAAAAATTAAATGACAGAAAATCAAAATAACTGGTTTGCCCTTGAAATTACTGTTAATGCACAAGCGGCTGAAGCGGTTGAATTTGCCTTAAACGAACTCGACGCGCCCGGCACGGAAATAAATAATTTGGGCGCAAGGCAAAATGAAACTCTTTGTGTTATCGGCTATTTTAACGAAAAGCAAGACGATAAAACTGTGCAAAAACAACTTGATGAAGCCTTGCGAATTTACGGATTTAGCCAAGATGAAATTAAACAAATCGAATGGCGCAAAGTTGAAAACACCGATTGGCTTGCCGAATGGAAAAAGCACTGGAAACCGACGGAAACCGCAAAATTTATCATCGCGCCGACTTGGGAAAAGGTCGAAAATACCGACAAAATTATTATTCGCATTGAGCCGAGTATGGCATTTGGAACGGGAACGCACGAAACGACAAAACTTTGTCTGCGGGCGATAGAAGAAAATTATGAAAACGGCGAGAGTTTCTTCGATGTCGGGACCGGCACGGGGATTTTGGCGATTGCCGCCGCTAAGTTGAAGTCTGAAGTCTTGAGTCTTGAGTCTAAAGTCAAAAGAAATTCGACTTCAGACTTCAGACTTCAGACTCCAAACTTCAGACTCAAGACTCAAGACTTTATTTCAGCTTGCGACACGGACGAAGATTCGATAAAAATCGCCATCGAAAACGCCAAATTTAACGGGATTGATAAAATAAATTTTTATGTCGGCTCAATCTCGGAAAACACGCCGAAGTTTGATTTTGTCTGCGCGAATGTAACGGCTGACATAATTATTCCGATGCTTCCGTTATTGATTGAAAAGACGAACAAAAAATTGGTTTTATCGGGAATTTTGGTTGAGCAGGAAAATTTAGTTGCAGAAAAATTGCGGGAATTACGGATTAGTAATTTCAAAGTTCAAACTGACGGCGAGTGGGTTTCAGTATTAGTGGTAAATAGTAAGTGGTAAATGGTAAATCAAAAATCCTTCTTACATTTACTACTTACCATTTATCACTAATTATCTTTCTTTGGCGGCGCGGCAGGCGGAATATCGCCGTCGTCGGTAATCGTAATCAGCGGCGTACGAGCCTTTGCTTTGTTCTTATTACTCATACGCAAAATTGGCGGTAACTTTGGACTGCTCGCGGTTTTTATGGTTGAAAGTGTTTCGGAACGCTTTAGGATTGAACCGCTGCGACCTGCGACCCACAGCTCCATTCCGCCGCGATAAACAACCGCCTGCAAGGAATTGCTCGTGATATTCGGCTGAATTTCCCAATTCCTGCCGCCGTCGTCGGTTCGCAAAACCGCGCCTTGTTCACCGACGACAATTGCTCCATCGCGTTTGTAGGTAGTAACCGCGTAAAGATTTATTTGCAGGGAAGATTCCTGGTCTTGCCACGTTTCGCCGCTGTCTTCCGTTCGCAAAATTGTGCCGTTTGCACCGACGGCGTAACCTGTTTTTTCATCAAAAAACGAAAGTGCGTAAAGATTTTCCGTCAGGTTTGTTTTGATTTTTTTCCACGACAAACCGCCGTCGTCCGTCCGTAAAATTATGCCTTTGTCGCCGACAACCACGCCGCGTTTTTCATCGAGAAATTTTACGTCTTCGAGCCAAACCCGCGTGCCTGATTCAAACTGTTCCCAATACGCGCCGCTTGAATCCGAGCGCAGAATCATACCGTTTGCGCCGACGGCAAAACCCGTTTTTTCATTAACAAAATAAACTCCCAAAAGATCTTCTTTGACATTGGAGATGCCTTTTCCCCAACTCGCGCCGCTGTTGACTGTCCGCAAAACCGTGCCTTTGTCGCCGACTACGAAACCGCGTTCCGCGTTGATAAAATAGACGGCGTTCAGATTTTCTTCGACATTGGAAAAAACGGGAAGCCAATCTTTGCCGCCGTCATTGGTAATCCAGATTTTACCGCGTGAACCGATGGCTATGCCCAAATCTTCATCAAGAAATGCCAAATCATTAACATCTTCGCGCCCGCCTTCGCTCAAACGCTGCCAACTGTAACCGCCGTCGTCGGTGCGGACAATCAAACCGCTTTCGCCAACCGCCCAACCCGTATATTGGTCGGCAAAATAAAGTGATACAAGTTTCGGATTTGTCCGTATATTAAACGGCAGCCAAGTATTTCCGCCGTCGCCCGTCAGCCAAACCATTCCGTTTGCGTCGGTCATTGAGCCGTTTTTGCCGTCCGCAAAACTCACCGAAAGAAAATCGGCACGGCTGAAAATATTGATTTTCTGAAATGTTTCGCCGCCGTCTTCGCTTCGCGCCAGACAGCCGCCGTAACCGACGACGACAATTGTTTCAGCCGAAAGATACGCCGCGCTAGCTATCAGAGAATTCTCGCACGGTTTATTTAATTTCCAAGTTTTTCTGCCGTTTCCGGTAGTTAAAACTGTTCCGTTTGCCCCAACAATAACGCTTCTTTCCGCATCAAAAGCCGCAACTTTTAAAAGATGTTCGGTCGTTCCGCTCGCTTGCGGTTTCCAGGTAAAGCCGCCGTCGGAAGTTTTCAAGATACGTCCGTAAGTTCCGACTGCCCAACCTGTCAGATAATTTTCACCGGCAAGTGTAACGCTGTAGAGATGATCTTTGACTTCGGTTATGGCTTGCTTCCAATCTTTTCCTTCATTGTCAGTTGAAAAAATCGCACCTCGTGCGCCGACTATCACAGCATTTCGTTTATCTTTAACAAAAACGCCCGAAAGTATCGTATCAACCGGCGTGTTTTGCTTTTGCCAGTGAAAACCGCCGTCGTTCGTGGATAAAATCGTGCTGTCGGCACCAACGGCAAAGCCTGTTTCTTTGTCTTTGGCAAAGTGAATCGCATAAAGCGGATTGCCTTGCGGAAGCGGATTTTGCCAAACCCAGCCGAGCGCGTTTCTTTTTTGCGCGGAAACCTTTTGAGTCCAAAGTCCAAAGTCCAAAGTCCAAAGTCCAGCCAAAAGCGCGAACGACACAAAAAAGAACACAGCAACGCGGCAACGCGGGGAAAATATTATCTGATTCTCCTTTTCTCCTTTTCTCCTTTTCTCCTTTTCTCCGACTCGCATCAAATTTCTTTAACTCCAATCTCCGCCACGGCATCGTCTAAAATTCTCTCGTCAATTTTTCCCGATTCGGCTATCTTTCGCGCCATTTTATCAGCGATTTCCTGAATTTCGTGTCCGGCGTGTCCTTTGACCCATTCCCAAGTAACATCATGCTTTTTCGCGGACTTTTCCAGCTTTTCCCACCATTCGAGATTTGTCTTTTTGCGAAAATTTCCCGTCATTGTTTCGACGACGTAACGCGAATCGCTCAAAAGTCTGACGCGGCAGGATTCGCTCAAGTTTTTAAGCCCAATCCACGCCGCCGCAATTTCCGCCTGCTGATTGGTTGCACTGCCGAGATATTCGCCAAACGCCCGCCAATAACCGCGATAACCAAGCACGGCAACCGCCGCCGCTCGCGTCTCTCCTTTGCCGTTTCCAAGACTTGAGCCGTCGCAAACGATTGTAACTTTTTTCATAAAACGATAATTGATAAGCGTTTAACTATTTTAAGACAAAGTGGATTTAAGAGAAAAATTTTGAGAATCAAAAATCGTTCATTTCGTTAAATTCCAACTGTTCTAAAACCATTTGCGCGTCTTGGTTGTCAAACTCAAAGGCTTGTTGTTCAAGCGCAATGTGCGCGATTTCGTGATAAATCGGGTCGTCTAAAAGCGGCAATAAATAAGAAACGGGCATCATTGCCAGAGTTTCAAAAGCAATCGCACGAATTTGTGCCAAGTCGGTCTGTCTGACAATTTCCGCAATTTCGCCAGCCGAGAATCGTTTTGCAAGTGTGTCGGCTAAAATGTCAAACTTGTTAAAATCATTGTTTTGCAAAACCCGCGTCGCAAGTTGGATAAAAACTTCGGCAGATTCGGTTTGAGATTGCAAAACGGACGAGCAAGTTTCCGCCAATTGTTTTATCTCACGCAGTTTCTCCGCGTCTTTCTTTACTTCCGTATCTTTCGCCTGTTCATCTAACGCGAAAAGCAAACGGCTCAATTCCCAATCAGCGTGGGTATCGTAAGAGAATTTTTGTGTCTGCGCGGGAAACGAACTTCCACTGCTTGCCTGCCACACACCAACCAACATTTTTTTTGTCATCGGGCGCAAACCTTCCCAAACACTGACGACTCGCGCTCCAAAATTTTTTATTGTCATTTCAATAAAGTAAGTTTGCAATAAATACAAAACTTTGTAAATCGGAAATCAACCGCAAATTTTCGATTCGCCTGCTTCGATGCTCATTTTCTCATTCGCGTTTGCATTTCTTGGCGTGTTTCTTCCCGAATTTCTTCGTCGTCTTCGGCTTCAAACACTTCAACCAGTGCAAAAGGCGTTCCACCCAAACGCCGCAATTCCCACGTTTCGCGGTCTTTGCCCGAAGCGCGTGAAAACCAAGCCGCGTCCGTATCGGACGAAATAATCTCGACATCACCAAAAAGATTTTCCGGCGAAGCCGACAACTTTTGTTTTGTCGGCGCAGAAAGCAAAACACGGCTTAAATTCCAGCCGTGCTTTTTATATTGTGCCAAGATTTCTTGAATCTCGTGTGCTTCAATCATTATTTCGGCTGGTTGGGAGGCGGCATTTCGATTACTTTGTTACTGTTTGAGGAAGAAGGAAATTTGCCGTTGGCGTTTGGCGAAATCAGAATCTTTGTATTTGAAGATTCGTTTTCAATTTCCGACTGTCCTTTGCGCGGTTTCTTATATGTATTTTTAAAAACATCGCCGACAGCAAGTTTCCAACCGCCATCTTCAAAAATAAACGGTAAATCTTCCCAATGGTTTTCCTGTTGATTATAAACCTCAACCGCACCAAAATTATCTTTTATTCGTTCGTCGCGTATTTCGGGTAAAAATGGGGCGAAAGTTGTTGCCATAAATCCATTTTCCAAGATCGAGTCAACCGTTTTTTTCTGTAATTGTGCCTGATATTCGGCGAAACTCATTGTGTTTTTCGTCATCAATTGCTTGATTTTGTTAATATCTTTAGCTTTGACCGCCGCATACAGCATTTTGTATGCTTCGGTCGGCGATTGCGCTTTGATGATTTCCGTCGGTACGCCGCCCTTTTCTGTCGGCGTATTGCTTTTTTCCGCCGTTTGTTTTTGACACGCTAAACTTAAAAATGCCAGAGCTAGCAAAAAACCGGCTGTAATAATTTTGTTACTGATATTTGATTTCATTCTTTTTCCAAAAATATATATTATTTAGAAAAAGTATAATTAGAGTTTTAACAAAAGTAAATTTAGACACGCGAATAAAAAGCAATATAAACTTTTTTAAGATAAATTCTGTTTGCTGAACTGAAGTTTTAGAACCAATAAAAAATCCGGCGTGGGTTAATTACCAAAACCTATTAAACCAATTGATAATATGCAACAAAATAAATTATTCTAACGTAGTTTTTTATAATGGCTTTTATCTAAAAACTGGCATATCTTAAAAATCAAAACCCAAAGATGCAGAAAAAAATTTTAATTGTTGATGACCACGACGACTTAAAAAGTGCTTTAACGAAGGTTTTTAGCAAAATCGGCTATTTTGTAAAAACAGCGGAAAGCCGCAAAGAAGCCATTGAACTCGACCAAACAAGCGATTTCGACTTGGTGATTACCGATCTAGACGGCGATAAAGCCTTTCCGAAAAAAGAAACCGAAGAACCCGCAGATACTTGTCTGCCGACCAAAAACGGCGAAGAATTCAGCCGCAGTTTTGTCAAAGCCTTCAAGATTTGCGCGACTAATTTTCAGCGCGAAAACTTCGACGAAGCCGAACTGAAAGACCTTTTTGAAACTATTTTGAACTATAAGGCGCAGTTTGTTGACAAAACGAACACGGTCAAACACATTCGGGAAAAAATAGAATTTGAATTTCCAAGCGCGATTTCACTGATGCACAGTATTCTCGATTATTTAATGAAGCGCGTCGAAAAGGTCGGCGTAGTTGATACGGAAAATTCCAATCTTTTTATCGCTTTAGACGAAGCCTTCGTCAACGCCATTAAACACGGCAACAAATTTGACGCAAATAAAATCGTCCGCATTTCGGCTGAAGTTTCCAAAACTGAAGCGCGTTTTACCATCGAAGACGAAGGCGAAGGCTTCGACGTGAACTCGATTCCAGACCCGACGGATCCGGAAAATCTTTTCAAAGCATCAGGGCGCGGTGTTTTGATAATTCACAACGTAATGGACGAAGTTCGCTACAACGAACGCGGCAATCGTCTGGAAATGGTAAAAAAGACCGAAGCGGAAAAATCAGACCGTTAAAATTTATGTTTTGTCCAAACTGCGGCGCAAATAATTCTACCGAGCAAAAGTTTTGCCGTTCCTGCGGCTTGAATCTGGAAAAGAGCGCGGAATCACTGCTCGAACAAATCCCAACCGCGCAAAGCGCGAATTTGATAAAACAAACTCAACTCGTGGAAAAATTCGGAAACTTTGCTTTAGGCGGTTTCGGAGTCGTTCTTTTAACGGCGGTCGGCGCGATTATTTATTTCATTTTTGAAAAAATGATTTTAACGGGCGCGAATGTTTTAGCCGGAATTGCATTGATTGCGTTTTTGATTTTTGCAATTTTGTCGTTAATTTTTGTAATTCTCAACGAATCAATCAAAGAAAAGAAGGCAAAAACAAATCCTGCGCTAAACGGTGAACTGACCGGAAATAAAGAAACAGGGAAACTTTTGGAAGAAAAACGCTTCGAGTCGGTTTCGAGCGTCACGGAAAATTCGACCGAGATTCTTCCCGTCGAAAACAAAACTCGAAAAATCAAATGAAAGTTACCATCGGACAAATCAACACGACCAACGGCGACATCGAAGGAAATGTCGCCAAAATTTTGCGGGCAATCGAAAAAGCTAAACAGGACAGCTCGGATTTAATTGTTTTCCCGGAAGTCACCACACACGGCTACACCTCGTTCGATTGGTTTTTGGACGAAGACATTATCGAAACGGTCGAAAGACCTTTGCAAAGAATCATTCCCGAAACAAAAGGCATCACGGCGATTGTCGGAACTGTCCGCAAAACCGGAGACGCGAACGGTCGCAAACTCTTTAACTCCGCCGCCGTGATTCACAACGGCGAACTGCTTGGCTTTGCCGACAAAACGCTTTTGCCCGAATACGACGTTTTTGATGACCCGCGTTATTTTGAGCCGTCAGACGTGCGAAAAATGTTTGAAATTGACGATAGAAAAATCGGCGTCGTCGTCTGCGAAGATTTCTGGAACGATAAAACTTTCTGGTCGGAAAGATTGTATGAAATTGACCCGGCGGACGAGCTTATTATGCAAGGCGCGGATTTAATTGTTTCGCTCAACGCTTCGCCATTTAACAAAGGCAAAATAAAATTGCGCTGCGATATGGTCGCGCATCGCGCACGACTTCAAAAAAAGCCGGTTGTTTTCGTCAATCTAATCGGCGGAAATGACGGCATTATTTTCGACGGCGCAAGTCTCATTGCTGACGAAGAAGGCGATATTATTTTGCAGGCAAAAGCGTTTGAAGAATTTGTTGAAACGGTTGAACTCGATATTCGCAAACCGGATTCGCGCGGAATTACCGAAAACGAATGCGAAACGATTCGTCAAGCTCTTGTTTTAGGAATCAAAGATTACGCGGCAAAAAACCAGTTTTCAAAAGCCGTTTTGGGACTTTCCGGCGGCATTGATTCGGCTTTGGTTGCGACTCTCGCGTGTGAAGCATTAGGTGCGGAAAACGTTCTTTCAGTGATGATGCCGTCGCCGTTTTCTTCGGAAGGTAGCATTAAACATTCGGAACAGCTTGCAAAAAATCTCGGAATGCCAACGCGGTTAGAGCCGATTTCCGGCGCGTTTGAAGTTTTATTAAAACAAATGAATCTGCATAAACCGACGCACGGCGGCGAAAATCTCGCGGCGGAAAATATGCAATCAAGACTTCGCGGCGTGACTTTGATGACAATTTCAAATGCCGAAGGAAGATTGGTTTTAGCAACCGGAAACAAATCCGAACTCGCCGTCGGTTATTGTACTTTGTATGGCGACACAAACGGCGGTTTGGCTGTTCTCGGCGACGTTTTGAAAACAGAGGTTTATCAAATCGCTAGACATATTAACGAAAGTGCCGGACGCGAAATTATCCCGAATGCGATTATTGAAAAAGCGCCGTCAGCCGAACTTGCGCCGAATCAATTTGACCAAGATTCCTTGCCGCCGTATGATTTGATGGACAAAGTTTTAAAACTTTATTTCGAGCAGAAACTTTCTCCTGAGGCGATTATTGCAGAAGGAAACGATTCAAGGTTGGTTTATGATTTGTTGAATAGAGTCGAATCTCCGGCTAACGAATTCAAACGCCGCCAACTTCCGCCGACTTTAATTATTTCACGAAACGCAATCGGCATCGGACGCCGAAGACCTGTAACGCATCGCTATCGAAGAAACCCAAAAAACTAAAATTAATTTGCAAGTAAAAATTTTCACTCCGTTCTGGGAACAAAAGACAAGTTCGATTGTCTAAAGAATGGAGGAATTTTTATGGCTGGAAAATTTACAAATCCACTCGACAACATCCGTATAGCGTCGCCGTGCAAGGCAAATTGGGAAGAAATGTTTGGCAATGAAAGAAAACGTTTCTGCGGCGAATGCAAATTAAACGTTTATAATCTTTCGGGAATGTCGCGCAGGGAAGCGGAAAATTTAATCCTGCAATTCGAAGGAAGACTTTGTGTGAGATTTTTCAGACGCGCCGACGGCAGCATTTTAACGAAAGATTGTCCGGTCGGCTGGCAGGCAATTAAACATCGCGTTTCCAAAATGGCGACGGCTTTCGCTTCGCTCGTTTTTGGGGCTTTAAGCGGAATTGGTTTAGCAAATTATTTTGCTCAGTCAAATAAGCCTATATCGTCGACGGGAGAAATCAATGTGGAAAATACTGACATCATAATGAAAACACTTCCAACACCGCAACCAGAATTTAAGTTGGGACAAATCAAAATTTCGGATAAAGTTGAACAAGGTTACCCCACTGATGGCAGAATTAGTAACATTGAAGAAGTTCGCCAAGAAATAAAAAACCAGCGCAAACACTAGTTCTTCACAAAATAACCCTGCCGAGCGCGAACGCGAAGTTGGTTTGGATTATTTAATCCGACATTGATCTTGACGTATTTGTTGTTTGGAAAATCGCCATCCGAATAATACTGCACAAGATATTGTGCGCGGAGTTCGTTGGCAAGCTGTCGGAAAATTGTCACTAAAGTTTCGGCGTTTTTTCTAAAGTTTTGAGAATTTTGCGATTGGTCTTTCAGATCAATCGGCAGTAGCTTTGGCAAAAACGCCGTGCCGCCGGTCTCACCGGCAAACTTTTGTAGGTTTGATTGCCCGAAAACGCTGCCTTGATTTAATTGATACGAGTTTCCGGCAGGATTTATCGAGTAAAATACCGAATCGGCGTTTTGCAAAGTTTGTAAAACTCTGTTTTGTTCGCGGAGGCTGGCTTCATTGCGGCTTTTAACCGTTAATTGATAGAGGCTTTTCGAGTCAATCGTATCTATTTTTTTGCCTAAATTTTTGTAACCGTTTTGAATTGAATTTCGGATTCTCTCGCTGTTCGTATCTTCGCCGTCGGAAATTACAACCACCACTTTTCGTCTGCCCTGCGGCGCATTCTTTTGCAGATAATCGGCAGCGGCAAAAACCGAATCGTAAAATGCCGTGAATGATTTGGTTGGTTGAATTGATTTTATCGAGGCAGCGGATTTTTCAGCTGTATCACGCGCTTGAATCAACACCGGATTTGCGCCGATGCTGAAGATTGTTGCACGGTCTTCCGGGCGCATTACTTCCTGCAAAAACTTTGCCGCCGTTTCCTGTTCAAATTGAAACATCGCGTCTGTGCTTGCAGATATATCTAACAATAAAGCTATTTCTAGCGGAACTTTTTCAGCGTCGGAAACCTGCGCTATTTCCTGCGGTTTATTTTCCTCTAAAATGCGAAAATCCTGCGCTTTCAATCCCAAAACGGGCTGACCGTTTCTGTCCAAAACCGAAACCGGCACAACCACCAGACGTGAATCAATTTTAATTACTTCATCATCTTCTGCATTATTTTGCGGCGGTGTCGGTTGCGCTGTTTGAGCAAAAGCAGAAAAAGCAAAAGCAAAAATTAGTGCAGAAATAAATACAAGATGTTGTCGTTTCACGTTTTTATACCTCAATAAAATGTCAATTTTGCAAAACAAAAGGGCAAAAGGTGAAATGGATCTCGCCGTTTTCACCTTTGTTTTGCCCTTGCTGAATTTAAAACTATTGATCGTTGCTATTGGTCGAAGCATCTTTTCTGACTTCAACGTTTTGATTCAAGCCTTTGCTGACCGTTAATTTAACTTCAACGCGCCGATTCTGAGCGCGTCCTTCACGAGTCGAATTATCGGCAACCGCTTGCGCTGCTCCAAAACCGTATGAAGTTCCGATACGGCGAAGCGGAATGTTGTGTGTTTCAATCAAATAATCAAGTACGGCTTGAGCGCGTCGTCGGCTCAATTCCTTGTTCTTTCTCGCGTTTCCGTCGGCAGAAGCAAAACCTGTAACTTCGATCAGATAACCTTTCATAGTTAAAGCAGTCTGCGCCAGATTGTCAAGATTTTGTTTGGCATCCGGCGAAAGAACCGCACTTCCAACCTTAAAATTGACAGTCTGAGATGTTTGAACAACAAAATCGTCTATAGACGAAATTCTCTGATTGGTCGCATTCACACCGGCAATTGCCGCATCAGCTGTATCTTGCGCGGCTTTGGCACCACCACGAGCCGCATTGGAAATCGCCATTAATTCGTCAATCTGCCCGGAAATGCGTTGAGCATTTTGTTCTGACTGAGTTAAACGGTCTTCAACCGGGTCGACGCGGCTTTGAATTGATTGCGCGACGCGCAAATCATCATCATCAAAACGCACTTTTTCTGCCGACAAACTGCCTACATTGTCACCACGACCTTCAACCTGCAGATTCAAACCCCGAATAACTTGATCAGCAGCGATAGAATTGCCGCCGCCAAAAAATCCGCCTTTGGTTTTGATACTGGTATTGGGACTAAGGACAACTCTCGTATTAACACCGGCGCTGTCCCGAACCGTGAAACTGTTGTTGTCTCTGGCAACGACAACGCCCTTAATTTTATATTTTTGACCACTCGCTAAATTGCGAACTTGCGCGTCCTGCGCGAAAACACTTGCTACGCTTATAAATAAAGCTAAAAGCAGTACCGGAAATTTTTTTAACATATATTGAACTCCTTCCAAAAATTAAAGTTTGGTTAAAATAATTAGCTATGACGTTCATTAAACGGGTCGGGTTGTCGAAACTTTTAAAGTTTTTATTTTATTTAAACGTTTCTTAAACTTTCGTTCAATATCATTACATAGCCTTATAAATTATACTGACGAACAAAATTTTTGCAACAATTATTGTGCCATTTGCCTAAACAAATGAAAACAAAGACATAATATCAAAAATGGTTTTAATCTTACTGAGTAAAACGTTTTATTTACAGACAGCTTTTAGTAAAATACTGTTTTTATTTAGTTCACTCAACAAAATATAACATTAGCAATTACAGCGAAAATTGCGTTGTTTCGAGATATTCCTTCATAAACGACAATAACCTCTCAGCATCCGCGCCGTCAACGATCCGGTGGTCGTAAGTCAATGCAAAGTAAGCCATTGAGCGAATGGCGATCACATCGTCGCCGTCGTCGGTTGTCATAACCTTCGGACGTTTTTCGATTGTGCCGACGCACAGAATAGCAACTTGCGGCTGATTGATAATCGGCGTTCCGAAAAGTCCGCCGAAAACGCCCGGATTTGTAATCGTAAAAGTTCCCCCTTGAACTTCATCGGGATTGAGTTTTTTCTTTCTTGCTCTATCTGCTAAATCATTTGCCGCCAAAGCCAAACCCGATAATGATAGTTGGTCGGCGCGTTTGATGACGGGAACAATCAAACCCCAATCGAGCGCAACTGCCATTCCGAGATTTACATCGCCTTTATAAATAATCTGGTCGCCTGAAACCTGCGAATTAACAATCGGAAATTGCCGCAAAGCCTGCGTAACGGCTTGAAAAATAAACGGCATATACGACAATTTTGTGCCGTAACGCGCTTGAAATTCGGCTTTATTTTTGTCGCGGAATTTCGCCACATTCGTCATATCAAATTCATAAACGCTCGTTACGTGCGCCGAAGTTTGTTTCGAGAATGTCATATGTTCCGCGATTTTCCTCCGCATTACCGACATCGGCTCAACTTTATCGCTGACGGAAGTCTTGAGTCTTGAGTCTTGCGAGAAACGAGTTTTTGGCTCTTGACTCTCTAAACGCGCCGGACTTTTCACGAGCAAATCCTGTGGTCGCAAAGCCGCGCCCGATTCGATAAAAGAGATAATATCTTTTTTCGTTACGCGCCCGCTCATTCCCGAACCTTCGATGCGCGAAATATCAACGCCGTGTTCTTTGGCGATGTTGCGGACAAGCGGACTTGATTTTGTGCGGCGCAAATCTTCAACGCTCATTTGTCCGTTGCCCGTTACTGATTGCCCATTGCCGGTTGTATCTTCGACAGCATTTGGACGATCGTAGTCATAACTTCTGCCTTCGACTTCTTCGACTTCTTCCTTTTCTTCGGCAGGCATCGAAACCATTTTCGATGCGGATATATCTGCGCTTGTCGCTTGCGCAGTGGCTTGTTCGGCTTGATTTTGTCCGGCGGCGGACGTTTGGCTTTGGACATTTGATGTTGGATTTTGAACTAAACTCGCCCCTTCCGCGCCGACTAAACCGACAACCGAGCCGACTTCAACTGTTTCGCCTTCCTTCGTGCGGATTTCGAGAAGCGTTCCCGCAATCGGCGACGGGACTTCAGCATCAACTTTGTCCGTCGAAATCTCTAAGAGCGATTCGTCCTTTTCGATTTTATCGCCGACGGCTTTTAGCCATTTGGAAACCGTGCCTTCCGTGATGGATTCGCCCATTTGCGGCATTACGACTTCCGTTGAGTTTGCAGAGTTGATCGAGTTTTCCGAGTTGACTGAGTTAATAGAGTTAGCTGTTGCGGCTTGTGCTTGCTCAACTAGTTCGGTTTGTTCTGCTTCAATAGTTTTAAACTCAACTTCATCAACCTTCGGAGTTTCAACTTGACTTGGGACGTTAGACCTTGCACTTTGGACTGGCTCTGCGCCTTCTTCGCCCAAAATGCCGACAACACTGTTGACTTCAACCGTTTCACCTTCGCCGGCGCGGATTTCCAACAAAATTCCTGCCGACGGCGAAGGAACTTCGGCATCAACCTTATCGGTGGAAATTTCCAAAAGCGATTCGTCTTTCTCGACTTTTTCACCAACCTGCTTTAACCATTTTGAAATAGTTCCTTCGGCGATTGATTCGCCCATCTGCGGCATTACGACTTCTACACTCATAAAATCTCCGTTTATTAAATAATAACTGTATAAAATTACAAAAACCAAATAAATAGAATACAAGAAAATGTTTGATAAGAAAACAGAGGCGGAAAACAAATAACCTAACGCACGAATTTAATGACTATCAAACGGCGTAATCAAAATCGCCACGCTTCCGAATCTAAATCTACAGATTGCGCGAATAAAACAATGAAAGACAGAAATTCTTCTGCTTTCGATTGAAAATTTCCGGTAATGGATAAGGAACAAACTACCAGTCATTAACGTTTAACAACCCGACACCAAAGCATTTTCAAGTAATGTGTCAGGTTAAACAAACGGCAGTAGAAGCAAACTTAGTATTGAAGTCGGTAGTGGAAATTGCTTGCAGACTTGGCAAAACGCGCTGAAATAAGATAGCTTAGAGCTAAATTAAAGATTTTAAGGAAAATTCTATTGTGGCTCAGGTTATTCTAAAACATATCGCGTCAGGTAATAAAAATGCTGTGCAAGAGTGTTTAGACACTTATGGCGGTTTAGTTTGGTCGCTTGCCCGTCGGATGTTGTCAAATTCCGAAGAAGTCGAAGATGCGGTGCAGGAAATTTTTATAGATATTTGGAAAAACGCCGGGCAATTTGATGAAACACAATCTTCAGAAACGACTTTTGTGGCAATGATTGCGCGGCGGCGGTTGATTGACCGTCTAAGACGGGACAACCGACAGCCGTTTATAAATTCTTTAGATGATATTTTAGACGAACCGGAGAATGACGACCAAAGCATTCAAGTTTATGTCGAAGCCAAAGAAGCCGCCGAAGCGATGGAAGAATTGCGTCCCGAACAAAGGAAAATTCTTCATCTTTCGATAGTTCAGGGATTTTCGCATCAGGAAATTGCTGATGCCTTAAATATGCCGCTCGGCACGGTCAAAACACACGCGCGACGAGGATTAATGCAAGTTAGGGAGAATTTGGGATTAGGAAATTCAGAAGGGAGGTTACGGCATGAACAATAAAGAAAAAAAAGAAAGGCTGCTGGAACTCCTTGCCGACCAAACTATTTTTGGTCTGAGTGAAGAAGAGTTGACAGAACTTGAACAGCTTAAAAGTCAATTTCCCGATTCAGAGAATTTTATCTCCTTAGAACTTGCTGCAACAGTTATTGGTTTGAAGAATTTAGATAATAATATCTCGATGCCCGAAAAATTGCGGGCGAAAGTTTTAGCTGATGCTGATGAATTCTTTGGATTTTCGGAAAAACCTCAAACTGATGTAAATTTTCAGCCGAAATCGAAAACAACTGTCGGTAAATTGGCGACTGAAAATATTGGAAGCGGCATTGGCGTTACATCAAGTCGTCGTTTTTGGCAGTGGTCTGGCTGGGCGTTTGCGGCGGCGGCTTGTATTGCGCTTGCTTTTAATTTATGGTTGACCCGCGTTCAGCCTCCACGAGAAATTGTTGAAAGTCCCGAAACTGTTCAAACTCCGACACCTGAATTGTCGGCGGCGCAAAAGCGTGAACAATTTATTGCCACGGCGCAAGATGTGGTTCAAACTAATTGGGAATCTCCGAAAGGAACAAAGGATATTTCGGGCGATGTCGTCTGGAGTAACTCTCAACAAAAAGGTTATGTGCGTTTTCGCGGTTTGCCCGCCAACAATCCCGACAGAGAAACATATCAGCTTTGGATTGTTGACCAACTGCGAAACGAAAAATATCCGATTAGCGGCGGAGTTTTCAACGTCAACGAAAGCGGTGAAATAATTGTACCGATTAACGCGGAACTAAAAATAAAAAAACCTAAAATGTTCGTTGTATCGGTTGAAAAACCGGGCGGTGTCGTTGTTTCCGATCCCAAAAGATTTTTAGCGTTCGCAAAGGTTTAAAGAAAATTTTTGAATAAGGTTTATTCGGAAGGCAAAGTGCATAAAATACTTTGCCTTTCGTGTTTTGAAATTTTTGTCGGCAGTCCCATAACAATCCAAAAAATAAAAAACGCGGCTTAAGGTAAAACCGCGTCTGGCAGGATATAGTTTGGTAGGATAAACGGGGATTGTTTATCGCTTAATTTTCATCAAACGATATTGCTGGGGGATAATAAAACGGACCAATAGTTTGTAAGGTTCTCGTGTCAAAACCTTTACGCGCGCCGCAATTTAAGCAGGCGCGATAAGAAGTATTTCGGTTTGTAAAAGGACGGCTCATCTTTTTATGCCAACAACCAAAAAGTTTGCCGATTAAACCAATTTTGTTGCCGAATGCACCGTTGGTTCGGTTGATAATTGATTCAGCGATTCGGTTTTGTTCTAAAACTATTTGCATATTTATTTCCTCCTGACATTAAATTGCAAATGAGATTGTCTGATTTTTAGACGCATCACGGGGAAAGTTTTGCGTTTTTTTTGATGAAATTTTATCTAGAAAGTTTGCTGCTTTTTAGCAGAACCCAAAAAATAAATTATCCCTCATCCATTCTTTTTTAACTGTTTTGACTAAAGCGCGAAGCAAATGATTGTAATTAGCTTTTCAATTTTCTTAAATTTCTTATCTTCGCTAAAATCATTTGTAAATTGGTTGAGGAAAATAATGAAAAAATCACTTGTCAAAATTTTGTTTGTTTTTGCAATCGTCTTTACTTTTTTTACTTCCGCCATAGCTTGGGACGATACGGGACATAAACTTGCTGCCTATATTGCGTGGGAACAAATGTCGCCCGAAGCGCGTGAAAAGGCGGTCAAACTGCTTTTGAGTGCGCCCGAAGATTCGGATTTAAGCGTCTTTTATCTGCAGGATTCGCGTTCCGCCGCCGCCAAACAGCGCGAGCTTTTTATGATTGCCAGCACTTGGGCGGATATTGTCCGCGATAAAAAATTCAAAAATCGGTATGAAAAATATCATCAGGGAAATTGGCATTATTCCGACACTTTTTGGCGTGAAACAAACGGGAAAGTTGAGGTTTTGAATAATTTTGACGAGCCGAAAGGCAAAGCTGTCGAACAACTTTTCGCATTTGATAAGTTATTGCGCGACAATTCTGTCACAGACGGCGAAAAAGCAATTGCGCTGGCTTGGATTTTGCATCTCGGCGGCGATATTCATCAACCTTTGCATACTTCGGCGCGTGTTACGGAATTCGAACCGAAAGGCGACCAAGGCGGAAATCTCTTTGAACTTACGCCGAAAGACACACCGCGTGAAGACAAATTAAATCTGCATTGGTATTGGGATTCAATCATCGGGCGAAACATTCCGCGTGTGAATGATGCTTGCGATTCGGAATATCTACCGGCAATCGCGCAGGAAATTACGAAAAAATTTCCCTTTGCAAAAATGCGAAATCGTCTGAAACTCGGAAAATTTGACGAATGGCAGCAGGAAGGTTTTCAAATAGCTTCAACCAAACTATATCCGCCAACTTTGAAGCGTTACGAAAAGCCTTCCGATGAATACAAAAAGACGGCTTTCAACATTGCTGAAGAGCAAATCGCATTAGCGGGCTACCGCTTGGGACAAATGTTGAATAAAATTTTTGATAACCGCGAAATAACCAGAGAAAATTTTGAGAAAGAAAAATCGAAATATGAGAAACAGGCAAATGAAAGCGGAGAAACTATTGGACAAGGAGTAGATGACGCTTGGCTCTGGTTTAAAACTCGTGCGGCTTTAATAAAAACAGAAGATTTAAGAGATTCCACTATCGTTGTTGATGTCGAAAATTCAGTTGTAACACTTAGAGGGTCGGTTCGCGGTAAAGTGCAGAAAGAAATAGCTGCTCAAGTCGTTAAAGAAATAGACGGCGTAAAAGCAATAAAGAATTTATTGAAAATTATACTGAACCGTTAATAAATCAAACGAGAAACAAATGTTCTATATTGGCATATTCTCTAATTCGGAATCCTTTTTTCTTTTTCGTCCGAAAAACCACGCAATAAAAATTGAAATAACATACAAACACATCATCGGTGTCGCAAAAAGCATCATATTCGGAATATCGGCGGTTGGTGAAACCACTGCCGCGACAATCATAATTACCACAATCGCAATCTTCCAACTTCTGACCAAAAATCCTGCAGTTACCAAACCGATTCTGGCTAAAACGTATGTGATTGCCGGCATCTGAAAAATAACGCCCATCGCCAGCATGATCAGCGTAACAAAATCAAGATAATCACTGGCACGAAGCAGCAAACGAAAATCCTCGCCAAGTCCAAGTAAATATCTTAACGCCGGCGGAAAAAGAATGTAATACGCAAACGCCGAGCCGATAATGAATGAAATTGAGGAAAGCACAATAAATGGAGTAACATATGAGCGTTCGTGTTTGTAAAGCGCGGGTGAAATAAAGCCCCAAATCTGCCACAACAAAAATGGAATTGATAAGGCGATTGCTGCATATAGCGAAACGGTTACATACAGCGTGAAAGGTTCAACCGCTGTTGTCACAATCATTCTTTCGTCCGTGCTTGTATTTTCAGTCGGTTCTTCAAAATTTACCGGCAAACGGATTCCTTTCGGAATTATTGCGTTGTATGTAAAAATAGATTCGTCGGTAAAAAGCCCGATTCTTCCCTGCCCGTCTGTCGTAAATATCGCTTTTACGGAAGTTCCCGGCGAAACAACGCCCACTCCGAGTTTCGTGGCTTGGTCAAAGACATATCTTCCAGTGTCGCCTTCCGTTAAATTATCAAGTGATAAAACCTTCTCATTTCCAGTTAAACCTTCAACCGGAACTTCGCGTCTTTCAGCTTCCGAAAGTGCTTGGCGAATCGGGACGGACAAAAAATTATAGATTTCGTCGGATACAAACCAACACAAGAGAAATGCGATAACTACAATTATTACAGAATTTATGAGCCTTCGGCGAAATTCGTCCAAATGTTCCAAAAATGACATTTGTTTGCCGAGTTCTTCCTTGTTTGTTTCTTCAGATTCCATTTTTGAAATGTTTAATAAAAAATTTTGTTTTTATAGCCAATCGCGTTTATCTGCAGAGTCTTTCTTAATTATTTCCGTTTTTTGAGGTTGAGGTTGTCCAATATTTTTTTCAAAATCTTGGTAATTTATTTCTCTAACTTCCGGCACAAATATTCTATTTTCTTCTGTAACCAAATTTCCACCTATAGAATTTTCGGTAACTTTCGGTGTTTTTGAAACTGTATTCATTTCTTTTTCAATACTATTACTGTCTCCAAATTTTGCCTCTTGCTCCCAAGTTCTCTTAAAGTCATCAGTCGAGCGTCGAAACTCCATCATTAACTTACCTATTGTACGAGCTAATTCAGGTATTTTTCTCGGACCAAAAACTATCAAAGCTATTAGCCCTATCAACATTAATTCTGATGTCCCGATTGACTCGAGTATGAATAAATATAACATTCTTTAATTACTGAAATCTGTCCGATTTACTCTAAGAAAAAGCCTAAGCCCTTTATTTACAGTCGCTTGACTAATCAACCTTTAATAAGAATCGTTTTTTTGATTTTACTCTGCCGATAATTTTCGCACCTTCAATCCTTTCGATATATTGTTCTGCTTTTTTTTCTTCTAAACTTATAAGCAATCCGCCCGCCGTTTGAGGGTCAAATAACGCACTCTGCATTTCTCTTGTTACATTTTTATTAAATTTAATGCTTTTGCCAACATACTCACGATTGTTTTTGTCGCCCCTCGTTAACATTTTTTGCTGAATCAAATCTAATACATCAGGCAAAAGCGGTATTTTACTTGATTCAATTTCAAGGGTTATGTTGCTTGCCTTCGCCATTTCAAACGCGTGTCCAAGTAATCCAAATCCGGTTATGTCCGTACAAGCATTTGCGCCAACTTTCTGCATTTCTTTTGATGCATTTTTTGCCGATTTAGTCATTATATTTAATGCGGCTTTTTTTGCTTTTTCACTTGCTTTTTCAAACTTAAGCCCCGTAATTATTACTCCTGTCCCAATCGGTTTTGTTAAAACCAAAATATCACCTGCTTTCGCGCCTGAGTTTTTTATAATTCTCTTTGGATGAATAATACCGGTTATTGCATAGCCAAATTTAATTTCTTGGTCGTCAACCGAATGTCCGCCTAAAACAGCTACCTTCTCCTTATTTAAAGTTTTTTGTCCGCCTAATAGAATTTTTCCCAGCACGTCCCAATCCCCTTTTTGAGGATAGCAAACAATTGAAAGTGCTGTTAAGGGTGTTCCGCCCATTGCATAAATGTCATTCAAAGAATTTATTGCCGCTATTTGACCGTAAATTTCCGGTTCATCAGCAACTGGCGTAAAAATATCAACTGTCTGCACCAAACCTATTTGGTCATTTAAACGAAATACACCTGCATCATCAGATGTTTCAAATCCAACTAATACATCTTCAGTAAAATTTTGTTTTGGAAGTTTGCTCAAAACTTGAGCAAGGTCACCTGGGGCAAGTTTGGAAACTCAACCCGCGCCTGACACCATTTCCGTTAATCTCTTTTGTTCCATAACTTTAGTAATTGCAGTCATTTACCATCTATAATCAAATCATAAATTCTATTTAAATCTGATTCGCTATAATATTCAATTTCTATTTTCCCACCAGTCCCTTTCCCGTCAGGAATTATATGAATTTGCGTGCTCAACTTTCTTCTCAATTTGGCTTCTGCGGTTTTTATATTTGCATCAATTTTTGGTTTTATTAGCTTATTATTAAATTCTTTTAATAGGTCCTTTCCTACTCTTTTAACAGCTTTTTCTGTTTCCCTAACTGATAACGTCATTTCTAACACTTTATGAGCTATTCTTCTTTGTAATTCAACATCATCAGTCATTAAAAGGGCTCTTCCATGTCCCGGCGATATTTTTTCTTCCTCAACAAGTTTTTGAATATCTTCAGGAAGTTTTAATAAACGTAAGCAAGTTGTTATTACTGTGCGATTTTTCCCTACTCTTTCTGCAATCATCTCCTGTGTTAAACCTATTGAAATTATTAAATTTTTATAAGCTTTAGCTTCTTCAATCGCATTTAAATCCTGTCTTTGTATATTTTCAATTAAAGCTAACTCTAGCAGTTTATTATCATTTACTTCTTTAATAATCGCCGGAACTTTTGGCAAACCGGCTTTTTGTGAAGCTCTCCAACGTCTTTCACCGGCGATAATTTGATAACGTCCACCTCTTCGTCTAACTACTATTGGTTGTACTACACCATTAGCCTTTATTGACTGTGCTAATTCCTGTAAATTTTCTTCATTAAAATTAATTCTTGGTTGCTCAGAATTAGGATCAATTAAATCTACATCAATTTCTAGAAACTCTTCATTGTATTTATTTTTTCTTTCTTCTCCTAATAAGGCATTTAAACCCCTTCCTAAAGCTTTTTTACTCATGACTTAATATCTCCTTTGCTAATTGTATATAACTTTCTGCTCCGCGAGATCGAATGTCGTATAAAATTATTGGTTTGCCGTAACTTGGTGCTTCTGCTAACCTTACATTACGCGGTATTACGGTATTTAGCACTTGTGAACCATAAAAATCCCTTAAATCTTTGGCTACGGCTGCTGAAAGATTTGTCCTCTCATCATACATTGTTAATAACAGACCCTCTATTGTTAATTGTGGATTTAAACCACGTCTTATCCGTGCTAATGTGTCAAATAATTCTGTTACCCCTTCCAAAGCAAAATATTCACACTGGATAGGCACTAATAAAGAGTTAGCCGCTGTTAATCCATTTAAAGTGAGTAAGCCCAATGATGGAGGGCAATCTATTATAATGAAGTCATAATCTTCTTTTATTTCATTTAATACTATCTTTAATTTATACTCCCGCTCCTTTTCATCAACTAATTCAATTTCTGCACCTGCCAAGTTTTTATCGGCTGGTAAAACCCATAATAAGGGTAATTCCGTTGTTTGAATTACTTTACTTATTTTTTCCTTTAAAATTAATACGTTGTATAATGTTTTTTGTGAAATTGTTCGTTTTATTCCAGCCCCAGATGTTGTATTTCCCTGAGGGTCTGCATCCACCAATAATACCCTTTTCTCTTCTACTGCTAAACCGGCAGCTAAATTAATTGAAGTTGTTGTCTTTCCAACTCCTCCTTTTTGATTTGCCACTGCAATTATTTTACCCATTATTTTTAATTATTTTTTAACAGTTTTTATTTTTTCTACTAATTACTTAGTAAAATGTGGCACGTTTTACATTATTAATTTAACCATATGTAAAACGTGCCACATTTTACTAAGTAATTAGTTTTACTTTGAATAAGAAGATTTATTCGCACAAAGATGAACCAAAACTGTAGAAATAGCAGATGGAGTAAGACCGATAATATTTCGAATTTGACCAAAAGTTTGAGGTTTAGCCCTTTCTAACCGTTCTGTCATTTCATTAGACAAGCCACTTAAATTTTTAAAATCAAATTTTTCAGGAATTTTTAAATTGTCGCTGTGTAATAATCTTTCATTGGCAATTCTTTGTGTTTTAATATAACCGTTATAAAGAGAATCAGCTAAAGCCGTTTCTAAATCCGAAAATTTAATTATAGAACTTATCTTATTAGGTAAAAGGCGAAAAATCAATTCGGGATTAACTCCTTTTCTATGTGAAAGTTGAGATAAACTAATTTTATCTCCCAAATCACATTCTAATATTTGGGTTATTGTTCTATATTGGACGTCAGAGCGTTTTAGTCTGGTATTATCCAGAGTATTTCTTAAAAGAGCAATTCTATCACGTTTTTGATTAAACTTTACCCACTCATTATTTTCTAAAAGACCACATTCATGTCCTCTAGGTGACAGACGTTGGTCAGCATTGTCATGTCTTAATGTTAATCGAGCTTCTGCCCGTGAAGTGAAAATCCGATATGGTTCATCAACACCATGTCGAATTAAATCATCAATCAAAACCCCAATATAAGCTTCATCTCTTCTCAATTGAAAAATATTTCTCTTATTTACATAAAAAACTGCATTTATTCCCGCGATTAATCCTTGACAAGCAGCTTCTTCATAACCAGTTGTGCCATTAATTTGACCTGCAAGGAAAAGTCCTTTGATACGATTAGTTTCTAGTGATGGTCGTAATTCTCTCGGGTCTATAAAATCATATTCAATCGCATAACCTGGACGAATAATTTTTACATTTTCAAAACCATTAATCATTTTAAGTAAAGATTGTTGTAACTCAGCGGGCAATGAAGTGGAAAAACCATTTAAATACACTTCATTTGTGTTATAACCCTCGGGCTCAAGAAAAAGTTGATGACGATTTTTATCAGCAAACTTTACAACTTTGTCTTCGATAGAAGGACAATAACGTGGTCCGATGCCTTTTATTTTACCTGAGTAAAGTGGAGACTGTTGTAAATTTTCACGAATTTTGTTGTGCAAATTATTATTTGTAAAACCAATATAACAATTTATTTGGGATTGTGGGATTTCTTCGGTAGAAAATGAAAAGTTAACCGGCTTCTCATCAGGGGGTTGGATTTCAAAAGCGTCCCAATCTATTGTTCTACCATCAAGCCGCGGGGGTGTTCCGGTTTTTAAACGTCCGACTGGAAACCCGATTTTCTTTAAACTTTGAGCTAATTCATTTGAGGCAGGTTCTCCGGCACGCCCGCCCGAAAAACTTCTTCTTCCAGTATGAATCGTCCCATTTAAAAAAGTCCCGGTTGCAACAATAACGGATTTACTTCCAAACTTACGAGTGTCTTGCAATTCCACACCAATAACCTTATTATTTTCAATAATTAAATCTACTATAACTCCTTGACGAAGATGAAGATTTGGAGTAGCTTCAAGCACACGACGCATCTCTGTTCGGTAAAGTGCGCGGTCAGCTTGGGCGCGCGGTGATTGAACAGCCGGACCTCGTGAACGATTTAAAAGTCGAAATTGGATACCGGTGCGGTCAATAATACGACCCATAATACCGCCTAATGCATCAATTTCACGAACAATATGTCCTTTGGCAATTCCGCCAATAGCCGGATTACAAGACATTTGCCCAATAAAGTCCAAATTAATAGTAACAAGTGCGGTTTCCGCACCAAGACGTGCAGACGCAGAAGCAGCTTCGCAGCCTGCGTGTCCCGCTCCTATAACAATTACATCAAAAACTTCATCAAAAATCATAATATTTGGATTATTTCACAAAAGAATAAATCAAGCGAATAAATAGCCGGTGACATAACGAATCAATTATTAACAAAGAATAATATTTGCCAATAAAGCAAAGACAAAAAGTGCTTGACTGTTATTGGTAAACAATTTGTTTCCAATTATTTAAGCTATAAAAACGTTTATCTAACCTCATATTCTTAAAGGCATTACGATATACTTATATTCGTAATTTGGATCATCGGCGATATTCATAAGAGTTTGTCCATTACTGTCCTTGAATTCAAACGCAATACGAAGGCGATTATTATTTTCTTTAACGCGAACGGTTTCGCCATTGGTTTCTTTTTCGGTTGTATCTGCGGCTTCAACTTCGCTTACTCCAACAACATTCAAAAATTCTTGCAGATATTGCGAATTAAAACCAATTTGCACTTCTTCGCCGGTGTATTCGGCAGTAACCTTTTCGTGCGCTTCGCCTTCCTCACTAGATTGCGCTCCGATTTCAATTTCATTTGGTCTTATTGTCAACCTCACGGAACGAGTTCTTTCATCCGCCATCAACGCGACCCGACGAATTGCATTTTTCATTTCTTCAGCATCAAAAGTCGCAGTTTTATCATTGTCTTTCGGAATAACCATTTCATAATTCGGAAAAGTCCCGGAAAGTTTGCGTGTAATCAACAATCTACCGTCAACTTCAAAGTAAATATGATTAGCGTCTTCGCCAAAACTAACATTACCTTTTGCATCGCGGGCGATTTTCGTCAATTCCATCAGAGCCTTCTTTGGTATAAGTGCATCCATAGTTTTGTTAGATGCGCCTTCAGGCAGTTTTTTTTCAATAAAGGCTAGTCGGTGTCCATCGGTTGCAATCATTCGCGCTGTGCCATCTTCAATCATAAATTTCGCACCGGAAACTGTAAAACGCGATTGCTCGTTAGTTATGGCAAAAGCCGTATTATTGATAAAATGATTAAACATTTCGGCAGTAAGGCTCATTGGTGGACTTTT
>MWZA01000153.1 GCA_002050455.1 Acidobacteria bacterium 5-1
TCGGCGCAGACGCGCCACCACATCGTGCGAAGTTAAACCGGCGGGTTTGTCTATGACTAAAATTCCATTCATAATTATCGTAAATCGTAAATCGTAAATCGTAAATAGAAAAGTTTCGATTTGCGATTAACCATTCACGATTTACTAACTTTATGTGGAAAAAGTATAAAGAAATTAAAGACGACAAAGACCGCATCATCAAAGACATCGAAAAAGCGCGGCAAAAAACCTTTGACCGTGCGGTGAATCTTCTCACCTATAAACCACGTTCGGTTAAGGAATTGCAGGCGCGATTGATGGAAAAGGAATGGACAAATTCGGCGATTGTCGAAGAAGTTATCAAAAAACTCGAAAGCTACGGATATTTGAATGACGCGCAGTTTGCGAAAAACTTTGCCGCCGCAAAACTTCGGCAAAAACCAATCGGCAAGCGTGTTTTGCAGCAAAAACTCGCGCAGAAAAAACTCGACAAAGAAACGATTGAACAAGCAATTGAAAAAGCCTTTACCGACGCGCCCGAAGCGGAAATTATTGAACTTGCCATCGAAAAACGTCTGCGAATTAAAGGCAAGCCGACAGAACGGACAGACGTGAAAAGGTTTTACGATTTTCTGCTGCGGCAAGGTTTTTCTTACGATTTAGTGAGCAGCAAAATGCGCGAAATTGCTAAGAGAGAATTGGAACAAGATGAACCGGATTAACAGGATTTATTTTTGTGTTTCATCTTGAATATTCTGTTTATCCGGTTAAATTTTTGTGAAAAATATCAATTACGACAATCGAAAATTCGCGTCCGTCAAAAACTCCGAAACCGGCGAAGTTTCGAGCGAAACCGTTTTTCATTATCACAAAAAGACAAGTTAAGCACCTGAACAAAAGTTATGAGATGTTTTGATTGCGGAAACCCGCGCGACGAGTCAGGCGTGTCTTTGCGCCTCGACTCGTCGTGCAGGCTTGCGGCACAAGAGGTCGCACCAATCTGAAGTTCGCTATAGGTTTCGCAGAGCGTGAGTTAGACGGTAGAAAAGTTGTCCAAACTTAAAACGTCTAACTCACGCTTGCCTTGCCTAGAATGTAATTTCGTCGAATGTAAGGCGGTGCGCCGTACCGGCGAAACAGCCCGCAAAGAGCACCTTGCCGCTCGGGTCGATACTTTCAAACGTGCCGTTTTCGGTGAACGAATTTCCATCTCGACTGAGCGTTAGATTTGATCTCAGCTTAATGGTAAAAAGAAAAGTTCTGTCCGGGTCAAATTCATAATGCACATTGCCGTAGGTGTAATTTCGCCCCGAAGTGCGTTTCCAAATGCCGCCGCCGGTGGCGTTCATTTATCGGCATCAGTGGCGCTGGGCGGAAGCCGAGGAAGAATTCAGGCGCGCCATAAGTCTCAATCCGAATTATCCGACGGCGCGCATCTGGTTTTCTGTCTATCTTCGAAATAAAAGGCAATTTGGCGATGCGCTGCGAGAGATAAAGCGCGCGCAGGAGCTTGACCCTCTTTCGACAGTCATCGGCGCTAACGTCGCGTATGTCTATGTCCTCAATAATGACCCTAATTCGGCAGTTGAGCAATGTAAAAGGATGCTCGAAATTGACCCGAACGTTCCGTTGACACACGATCTTCTGGGAATCGCATACCTCAAACAGCAGCGTTACGAAGAGGCGACTGCGGAATTTGACAAAGCAGTCGAATTATCTAAGAGAGCAAGCAGCAGATTTTTGAGCAGCTTGGGATACAGCTATGCAGTGGCAGGGCGGCGTGCCGAGGCGTTGGCGATACTGAAAGAACTCGAAGAGAAATATGCCAAGCGCGAGGCTTCTGGACAGCAGCTAGCCGGTGTGTATGCCGGTCTCGGTGATAAAGATCAAGCCTTCGCTTGGCTCGAAAGAGATTTCGAGCGACGTAGCACCGGGTTGCCGGAGATTACATGGCGGTACGCTTTTGACAGTCTCCGCTCAGACCCGCGCTACGCAGACCTCGTGCGCCGCACGGGACTCACGCCATAACCTGTTTAGAGTTCTGTCAAAGACCCCTATTATCATCACGCCGCTTACGACATCGCCTGCATCTACGCGCTGGAAGGTAAGAGTGTTGAAGCCGTCAAATGGTTAAGAGAGGCTGTCGCCACGGGTTTTCAATGTTATCCCCTGTTCGAGCGCGATGCTTATTTGAACCGCATCAGACAAGCGCCCGAATTCATCCAATTTATGGCGGAGATGAAAGCGCGGAATGAAAGATACAGGCGGGAATTTGCACAAACATCGTAAGGAGTTTGCGATTGGCGATTGTTTGAAACATTTTCAGACACAAAAAAGCGGACGTTTGATAAAAAGCCCTTCGCCGATATGAATGGAGTCTCCGCGCTATTTTTACGATGAAGGCTGTGCATAGATTAAAAACTGGCTTAGATAGTTATGTCAACAGAACCTAGTTTTTATAGACGCTTTTGAAAAAACGCCAAATTCGCTAAAATTGATGTTAAAATTTCTTGCAGGTTTTAGAAAATGAAAAAAAGGCTTACTTTAATTTTACTTATTGCTTTTGCAATCTTACATTTCGCTTATCAACAATCGGCTGAAAGCAAAAAACTCAAACCGTATGAAACACAAAATCAGCCCCTTTCAGAAATTAAACCACAAATGGCGCAGGCGACGGCATTTGCCGTGTCGGAAAAAGTGAGCAGTTTCGCGCCCGCATCGCCCGAAACCGGACAAACAAACAAAAAAAGTGCGGAGGAAAAAGCCCGCGCCGTGCCGAACAAAGAACCTTTTCGCAAGCAGATTGAAGGCGCGCCGCACGACACCGATTCCGCTTTGGGAAACTTTTCCGCCGCGCCGATGCCCGCGCCTTCTCTGTCTTTCAATGGAATTTCAAGCCGCGATAATGCCACCGCATATGGTTTTCGCATTGTGCCGCCGGATGCGAACGGCGATGTCGGTTTAAATCATTACGTCCAATCGGTCAATGCGCTGACGCGGATTTTTGACAAAAACGGCAATCCGCTCACGCCGCCGTTTAAGTTGAGCAGTATTTTTTCCGCGCTCGGCACGCCGTGTTCGACACGCAACGACGGCGATCCGGTTGTGCTTTATGACGCGCTGGCAGACCGCTTTGTATTGAGCCAATTCTGCAATAATTTTCCACCGTTTCGACAGCTGATTGCTGTTTCACAAACCGGCGACCCGACCGACAGTTATTATGTCTATGAATTTGTCATGCCGAACATCAAGCAGAATGATTATCCGAAACTCGGCGTTTGGACGGACGGATATTATATGTCAACCGATGAATTCATCGGCAGCGACTACGCGGGAACGGGCGTTTTTGCCTTCGACAAAAAGAAAATGCTGGTCGGCGACAAAACAGCGAGTTATGTTTATTTTGATCTGGCTTCGCCTTCAACAATTCGCTTGGGCGGACTTCTTCCCGCCGATTTTGATGGTTTAACGCCGCCGCCGCCGAACGCGCCGAATATTTTAGTCGGTTATACGGCAACCGAATACGGCGACTCGCAAGACGCGCTTCGGCTTTTTAATTTTCACGTCGATTTTACAAATCCAAACAATTCAACTTTTACCGAACACGCGACAAGCCCGATTGTAGTTGCGCCGTTTGACCCGACCAGTCCAAACGGGCGCGGAGATGTTGACGAGCCGCCGCCGGGCGAAAAACTAGATTCGCAATCAGACCGTTTGATGCATCGCGCCGCTTACCGCAATTTTGGAACGCACGAATCGCTGGTCGTCAATCAAACCGTGCGCTTGTCGCCCGTCGAACAAGTCTATCGTGCCGGAGTCCGCGTTTATGAACTGCAAAAAACAAATGCCGGTTTCAGCGTCCGCGAACAGGCAACAATCGGCGACGGCGCGGCAAATCGTTGGATGGGAAGCGCGGCGCAGGATTTTCAGGGCAACTTAGCCGTCGGTTACAGTTTTTCAAACGAGCAGAAAGCTCCTTCGATTTTATATTCGGGAAAACTGGCAAATGAACCACGCGGCACATTTCGCACGGAAGAAACTTTGATTGGCGGAACGGGCGTGCAAGCCGGTTTCGGTTCGCGTTGGGGTGATTATACCGCGATGTCAATTGACCCAAGCGATGATTGCACGTTTTGGCTGACGAATCAGTATTACACCGCCGAAAGTCAGGCGGAAAATCCGCTCGGCTGGCTGACGCGCATCGGGAAATTCAAATTTGCCGAATGCACAAACGCGCCGCGAGCCACGATAAATGGCACGGTTACAAATGCCGCGACCGGTCAACCGATTGCAAATGCAACCGTTATGGCAAATGCGGTTTTTATCCGAACCACAAACGCAGGCGGAAGTTACGGCAATTTAGTTTTAGTTCCAAACACTTACACTCTAACCGCTTCGGCAAGAGGTTTTCGCCCGCAGACTATCACCGTAACAATCAGCAACGACGAAACGCTGACACAGAATTTCGCGCTTGAGGCGACGGCGGTTTTAAGCGCAAGCGGTTATGAATTTACGGCGGAAAGCTGCGCGGCAGATAACGCAATTGAAGCGGGCGAAACTGTTACGCTTAACATTACGCTTCGCAATACGGGCGCGAGAAATACAAATAATTTGACCGCGACGCTTCTGGAAACAGGCGGCGTTATCAATCCGAGCGGAACGCTCAATTACGGCGCGTTGATTGCAAACGGAGCGGGCGTTGCGCGTTCCTTTACTTTTACGGCAAGCCCGAATCTGCGTTGCGGCAGCGTGATCACGCTGCCGCTGCAATTGCAGGACGGCGCGGACAATCTCGGCACGATAACGATAAACTTAAACACGGGCGCGGCGCGTTTTGCTTTGCGGGAAAATTTTGACGGCGTAAATTTGCCGAATCTGCCAAACGGTTGGACGACATCTGCGACCGGCGCACAAATGGTTTGGAAAACAACCGGAGTTGCCTTCGATTCGCCGCCGAATTCCGCTTTTTCGCCCGACCCCGGGCAAGTCGGCATCAACGAACTCGCTTCGCCTGTTTTCCAAATCTATTCGGAAGACGCGGAATTGACGTTTCGCAACCGCTACAACCTTGAAACGACATTTTTGCGAAATAAACTTTACGACGGCGGAGTTCTAGAAATAAAACTCGGCACTCAAGGCAGATTTCAAGATATTCTGGCGGCGGGCGGAACTTTCCAGGCGGGCGGTTATGACGGCGTGATTGAAGGTTGTTGTCAAAATCCATTAGCCGGAAGAGCAGCTTGGTCGGGCAAAAGCGGTCCGAACCAAACGCCCGAATTTATTACGACAAAAGTAAAACTTCCGGCTTCGGCGGCGGGAAAAAACGTCCAACTGCGCTGGCGCGTCGGCTCGGACAACGGAACTTCCCGCGAAGGTCAGTATATTGACGATATTGTTGTTTCGGACGGTTTTGTCTGCACTTGTCAAAACGCGCAAATAAGCCGTGCGCCATTTGATTTTGACGGCGACGGTAAAACGGATTTCAGCGTTTTTCGTCCGAGCGACGCGGCAGACGCGCCTGATTTTATTGTGCGGAACAGTGCAAATAATTTAACCGTCAGCACGGCTTGGGGAAGCGTCGGCGACGCGGCAGTCAACGCTGACTACGACGGCGACGGCAAAACCGATTTGGCGGTCTTTCGCCCTTCGAGCGGCACTTGGTTTATTCTGCGAAGTTCGGACAATTCGATTTTGAATGCAAAGTTTGGATTTCCAACCGACAAATTAACGCCCGCCGATTTTGACGGCGATGGGAAAGCTGACATTGCTGTTTTTCGCCCGCCAAACGGCTTTTGGTATATTTTGCAGAGTTCAAACGGACAAATGCGTTCGGTTCAATTCGGAACTGCCGAAGATTTCCCCGTCCAAGCCGATTTTGACGGCGATGGCACAACTGACATTGCGGTTTTTCGTTCTTCAAACGGCACATGGTATGTTTTGCGGAGTTCGGACGGCGGTTTTAATGCCGCACAGTTTGGGGCAAACGGTGATAAACCAGTTGTCGGTGATTACGACGGCGACGGCAAAGCGGATTTTGTTGTCTTTCGTCCTTCAAACGGCATCTGGTATATGCTGAAAAGTTCCGCCGGATTTTCCGCCGTGCAGTTCGGCGCAGGCGACGACCAACTTTTGCAAGCCGATTTTGACGGCGACGGCAAACGCGACGCAGCAGTTTATCGTCAAAGCACGGGCGTTTGGTATTATCTGAAAAGTTCGGACGGCAATTTTGCCTTTCAACAGTTCGGCACAAACGGCGAGCGGGCTGTTCCGTCAATTTTTGTGCCTTAATTTCTCGCTAATAACTTTGTTTAATTATTTATTATTGAGAAAATGTGATAAAAGATTAGTGAGACGACAATTCCCCTTCCTGAATTTTTAATTTACAAGGATTTATAAAATGAAGCGTTTTTATTTGGTTTTGGCAAGTTTTTTTATGCTTGCCGTTGGATTAGGAATCGGTTTTCAGACGAAAGCCCATAGCGAAGAATATCAATTAGCTCAATCACAAGAAACCGTTTTGGTTTCGCCGAATATTGTTATCAGCCAATTTTTCGGCGGCGGCGGGCTGACGAATGCGCCATATACAAATGATTTTGTTGAACTTTTTAATCGCGGAACTTCGCCGGTCAGTTTGAACGGCTGGTCGGTGCAGTATGCGTCTGCCAGCGGAACTAACTGGCTGGTCGTGCCGTTGACAAACGTAACTCTGCAACCCGGACAGTATTATTTAATCCAGTTTGCTTCCAATGGAACTGCCGGAAGTGCGCTTCCGACACCTGATTTAATTGCGCCGTTTGTGCCGGAAGGCTTTATTCCTAATCTTTCTTCGACATCGGGAAAGCTGGCGTTGGTTAATACGACAACAAAACTTCCCGCTTCAACCTGTCCGTCAGATGTGAGCATTGTTGACCTGGTTGGTTACGGCGCGGCGGCTTCATGTTCGGAAGGCGCAAGAACGGCGGATTTGAGCGTCGTTACCGCCGCCAAACGTAACGGCGACGGCTGCGCTGATACGGACAACAACGCTCAGGATTTTATGATTGGCGCACCCGCGCCGCGAAATACGAGTAGTCCGACAAATTCCTGTAATCTCGGCGGAATACTGCAAGCCGGAGGCGCGGCAAATCCAAATGTCGTTTCGCCCGGCGGCACAACGCTTTTAACCATTTCGGTGATTCCCGCGACATCTCCGCCCAGCACAAATATTATGGTTGTCGGAAACCTGACCGACATCGGCGGCGCGGCAAATCAGCAGTTTTTTGACAACGGCACAAACGGCGACGTTACGCCAAATGACAACATTTTTTCTTATCTGGCAACAATTCCGGTTGGCACAATCGGCGGTATTCATAACGTAACGGCGACGGTTTCGGACGCGCAATCGCGCACGGCGAGTGTTTTCATCAATCTGACGGTCAACGCGCCGCTGCCGGGCGAAGAGCCTTTGCTTTTGGGAAATCCGAGCAATGCGACAAGTGATATTGCCAATGAAAATAACTATTTGATGGTCAAACCGCAATACTCACTTTCGTATAACCGAAGCAAAGCCACGCCAAATTGGGTGGCGTGGCGGCTTGACAGCACTTGGCTTGGAACTACGCCGCGCCAAGACGATTTTCGTCCCGACCCGCAGCTTCCCAACGGCTGGTATCAGGTAACTCCCGAAAATTATTCGGGTTCGGGCTATGACCGCGGGCATATGACTCCTTCGGGCGATAGAACTCGTTCGGCTGCCGACAATTCGGCGACATTTCTGATGACTAATATAATTCCGCAGCTTGCCGCCAACAACCAAGGACCTTGGGAAGAGTTTGAAAGCTACTGCCGCACATTGGCTAATCAAGGTAATGAACTCTATATCGTTTCGGGCGGCGCGGGAAATGCGGGAACAATTGCACAGGGACGAATCGTCGTGCCGCAGGTAACTTGGAAAGTCGTGCTGGTTTTGCCAAATGGCAACAACGATTTGCAGAGAGTAACCAAAGGAACGCGAACCATCGCCATTATCGTTCCGAATCAACCGCCGCTGAATATAAATGCGCCGTGGCGCAATTTCAGAGTTTCGGTCAACGCGGTTGAGGTTCTGACGAGCTATAACTTTTTTACAAATGTTCCGAAAAACACTCAGGAATTGCTTGAACGGAGAATAGACAGAGAATGAAAAATCAGTTTTCAAAAGTAGTTTTAGTATTGACGTTTTTTATTTTAGCGTTTGACGCACGCGCCCAAAAAGACCGCCTTATCAGCGACGTGCAGGGCGAAAAAATAGTTTCGCCGGATGAAGGTCAAACGGCACGTTTAACGGGAATTGTTACGGCACGCTTAAAGGGTGGATTTTTTATCCAAACACCGGATGATAAAACAGATGGCAATCAGGCAACTTCGGAAGGCATTTATGTTTATACCGGGAGCGAAACAGCCTTCCAAGCCGCTGTCGGCAACCTCGTTTCGGTTACCGGAACAATTACCGAATTTCGCCCGAAAGCCGAACCTGCCAGCCTTCCGATAACCGAGCTTTCGATGAAAAAAGGAACGGACACTATAAAAGTTATCTCCAAAAATAATCCTTTGCCGAAACCGATAGTTTTGACCATTGCAGATTTTGCTTCAAATAAAATTGACCAACTCGAAAAATATGAGGGAATGCGCATTGTGGTTGAAGCGTTGACGGTTTTTGCGCCAACCAAAGGCAGAGTTGACAATAAAACCGGAATTTCCGTTTCCGACGGTGTTTTCTACGGCGTTTTGAAGGGAATTCCAAGACCGTTCCGCGAACCGGGAATGAATATATACGATTTTTTATTCTCGAAAGATAAAGACGATTTAAAGAAGAGTTTTCCGAAAATGCCGATTTTTGACGCTAACCCCGAAACGCTTCGCATTGACAGCGACGAGCAGTTAGCCGCCCAAACAACTGAGATAAGCGATAAAGAAAAACAGAATAAATTTGAGTTGGTTTTGCAAACTCGCGCGCCGACCATTGAAGTAACAAGTTTTGCGGAAATCAAAAATCTGGTCGGCGTGATGCATTACGGTTATCAGAAATACACGATTTTGCCGGATGCCGATAACAAGGCTGCGATGTCGGGCTTGATAAAATCTCTGCCGCTGCCCGCGCCGAATGAGCGACAATTTTCACTTGCCGGAATGAATCTCGAAAATTTCTTTGACGATGCGGACGACCCGTCGATCAAAGAAGACATTGTTACGAGCGAGACTTTTCAAAACCGGATGAAGAAAATCTCGATGGCGATTCGGGAATATATGCAAATGCCGGATGTGATTGGCACAGTCGAAGTGGAAAACTTAGCTGTTCTTAAAAAACTCGCCGAAAAAATCAATGCCGATGCCGCTCTCGCCAAACAACCGAATCCGAAATATCAAGCGTATTTAATTGACGGAAACGACGGACGCGGAATTGATGTCGGCTTTTTGGTAAAATCTTCGCGGGTGCAGGTGGTTGACGTTAAACAATTCGGCAAAGACGAAAAATTCAAAAATCCGAATTCTAAAGACGAAGACACGCTGAATGACCGTCCGCCATTGATGCTGCAAGCTGCGATTAACGACCCGAAAACAAACAATCCGGTAGCTTTTACGGTTATTGTTAATCATTTAAAATCTTTTCTCGGCATTGACGACCCGAAGGACGGCGGTGCGCGGGTGCGCTCAAAACGCGGAGCGCAAGCCGAGTTTTTAGCAAAATTTGTGCAGGAACGACAAAAAGCAAACCCGAACGAGAAAATCATTTTGCTCGGCGATTTTAACGCATTTCAATTTAACGACGGCATCGGCGACATTATCGGCGTTATCAAAGGCACACCCGCGCCCAAAGAGCAGGTTTTATATGCTTCGGACGATTTGGTTAATCCCGATTTGATTGATTTGGTTGATTTGATAAAGCCCGAGCAGCGTTATTCGTATTCTTTCGACGGTAACGCGCAGGTTCTCGACCACATAATTATTAACCAAGCGATGAAGAAAAATCTTGTCGGTTTTGGTTATTCACGCTTAAACGCCGATTTCCCCGAAGTTTATCGCAATGAATCAAACCGCGTCGAGCGTTATTCCGACCACGATCCGGCGATTGCTTATTTTACGTTTGATGAAAAATAAATACAGTAAAAGGGCAAAAGTGAAATCTGAGTTTAAAAGCTTATTGCTTTAATTTAGTATTCTTAATTTTTATGGCTTTTACTTTTCACTTTTTACTTTTTCCGCCTGCACAATTCGATATGCTTCCGAGCGCGGCAAACCGAATTCTTTTGCCACTTTCTTGAGTGCGAGTCTGCGGTCTAAACCTTCTTTTTCCAATTCGGCAACTCGGGAAACAAGAGATTTGGAATTTGGAATTCGGAATCTGGAATCTGGAACTTCCCGACGGTCAATTATCAAAACAATCTCGCCTTTGACACTTTCCTGCGCATACTTTTCTGCCAATTCCGCCAAATTTCCGCGCACGATTTCTTCGTGAAATTTTGTAATTTCGCGCACGACTGCTATTTGCCGGTTTCCCAAAATTTCCAAACAATCAACCAAACTTTTCGCCAGACGATGCGGTGTTTCATAAAAACAAAGCGTCGCGGAAATCTCTTTGACTTCCTGCAAACGCCTGCGTCTTTCGGTTTTTCTTGACGGCAGAAAACCGCCAAAAAATATGGAATCGGTCGGCAGACCCGAAATAACCAGCGCGTTGATAAAAGCGACTGCGCCCGGAATCGCCCTAACCGTTGCGCCGATTTCGTGTGCCTTCTGCACGACGCGCAACGCCGGATCACAAACAGCCGGCGTTCCTGCATCCGACACGATGGCGATTGATTTCCCCTGTTCGAGCAGTCCGGCAAACTCTTCCGTTCGCGCTTGTTCGTTGTGTTCGTGATAGCTGACGAGTTTTTGGGAAATGCCGTAATGATTGAGCAGTTTGCGCGTGTGGCGCGTGTCTTCGCAAGCGATTAAGTCAACCGTTTGAAGCGTTTCGAGTGCGCGTTGGGAAATGTCGGCAAGATTTCCAATAGGTGTAGCGACAAGATAAAGTGTTCCGAGCATTTTTTGTGTGTATTTAACGTAAATTCGGATTATTTATTTTTCACCGCAGAAACGCGGAAACAAAAAAGAAGAAGCCTTGTTTCTGCTGCATTTCAAAATTTTTTTAGAGGTAAAATTTACGAGCCGATGAAAAAAATCTTTTATTGTTTCAAATATAATTTAACAAAAATTCTGCTTCAAATCCATATTTCTTATATTTCTGTCTGATGGGCTAGACGCAAAGCCGAAAAATGTGCCATTCTGTAAGCAAAAAAGGCTGAGGTAAAACATTGAAGGCAGAAGAAAAACGGCTGGAAGAAGCCCGCGACAGAGAAAATGACTGGAAACTTTGGGGTTGTTATGTAAGCGAAAGGGCTTGGGGAACAGTGCGCGAAGATTATTCGGCGGACGGTTCGGCATGGGAGTATTTTCCGTTTGAACAAGCACACTCAAAAGCGTATCGCTGGAACGAAGACGGCATTGCGGGCATTTGCGACCGCCGACAAAGAATTTGTTTTGCGTTATCTTTGTGGAACGGCAAAGATCCTATTTTAAAGGAAAGACTTTTCGGACTCGGCGGCAACGAAGGAAATCATGGCGAGGACGTGAAGGAATACTATTTTTATCTCGATAATACGCCGACGCATTCGTATATGAAATTCCTTTACAAATATCCGCAAAACGAATTTCCTTACCAAAAACTGCACGAAGAAAATGCAAGGCGTGACAAATCCGTCCCCGAATACGAACTGATGGACACGGGCATTTTTGATGACAACAACTATTTTGACGTTTTCATCGAATACGCTAAAGCGGGTGCCGATGATATTTGCATCAAAATTACGGCGGTCAATCGTTCCGACAAATCTGCGCCGCTCCACATTTTGCCGACTGTTTGGTTTCGCAATCGGTGGTCGTGGTATGAAAAAGCGAACAAACCGGAGATGGAGAAAGTTGAAATCGGCGCAGAAGGTTTGTCGGCTATTCACCTTTACGAAGAAAGACGCGGCGATTATTGGCTCTATTGCGAAGGCTCAACGCAACTGCTTTTTACCGAAAACAACACAAATTACGAAAAAATTTACAAAGGCGGTGAAAACAAATCAGCTTATGTTAAAGACAGCATTAACGATTTTATTGTCGAAAACAAACAAGATGCCGTCAATCCCGACCAAACGGGAACAAAAGCTGCGGCGCATTACGATTTTAATATCCAGCCGCAATCGAGCAAAACGATGTATCTGCGTTTGTGCAGCAAAGAATTAAACCGCAGAAACTTCAAGACGCAGAGAAAAATCAGCCGGGATAAACCAGATAAAAAACCAAAAAAAGTTCCAGCCTCTCTGCCTCTCAGCGGTGAAAAAGACTTTCTGACTCGCGGCGAATTTATTGCCGATTGCGAAAATATTTTCACCAAAAGAATCAAAGAAGCTAACGAATTCTACGCCGAAATCATTCCCGACAAACTTAGCGACGACGCAAAAAACGTCATGCGCCAATCGCTTGCCGGAATGCTCTGGTCAAAGCAGTTTTATCATTACGTCGTCAAAAACTGGCTTGAAGGCGACCCAGCATTTCCGCCGCCGCCGCTCGGTCATCAAATCGGACGCAACAGCAATTGGACGACTCTTTATAACGATGATGTGATTTCGATGCCCGACAAATGGGAATATCCGTGGTATGCCGCGTGGGATTTAGCATTTCATTGTATTGCCCTGGCGATGATTGATTCGGACTTTGCCAAAAAACAACTCGTTTTGCTTCTGCGCGAATGGTATATGCACCCGAACGGACAAATTCCCGCATATGAATGGGCTTTTAGCGATGTCAATCCGCCGGTTCACGCCTGGGCGGCATTTCGCGTCTATAAAATCGAAGCCAAACGCCGAGGCGTTGCCGACCGCAATTTTTTAGAAAAGATTTTTCATAAACTCCTTTTGAACTTTACCTGGTGGGTCAACCGTAAAGACGAACAAGGCAACAACATTTTTGAAGGAGGATTTTTAGGACTCGATAACATCGGTGTTTTTGACCGGAGCAAGGAGTTGCCGACGGGCGGACGGCTTGAACAATCGGATGGAACTTCCTGGATGGCGATGTTTTGCTTGAATATGCTGGCAATCGCGCTCGAACTTGCTAAAGAAGACAAGGTTTATGAAGACGTGGCGAGTAAATTCTTCGAGCATTTTGCTTATATTTCCGGTGCGATGAACAATGTCGGCGAAGAAGGCAGCGAACTCTGGAACGAACGCGACGGATTTTATTATGATGTTCTACATTTACCGAATGCACGGAACAATCCGATTAAAGTGCGTTCAATGGTTGGATTGATTCCGCTTTTTGCGATTCAAACGCTTGAAGATGAATGGCTCGACAGTTTGCCCGAATTCAAAAAAAGAACCGAGTGGTTTTTGAAAAATCGTCCCGATTTAACCAGTGACATCGCTTGTATGCAAGAAGCAGGCAGAGGCAACCGCCGCCTTCTGGCGTTGGTTAATCCCGAGCGTTTGCGCCGGGTTCTTCACATCATGCTCTCGGAAAATGAGTTTTTGTCCGATTACGGCATTCGCGCTATGTCGCGTATTCACAAGAACGACCCGTATTTTTTGATGATTGATGGCACGGAGTATCGGGTTGGCTACGAACCGGCGGAATCGAAAAGCGGACTTTTCGGCGGAAATTCAAATTGGCGCGGTCCAATTTGGTTTCCCGTCAATTATCTTTTAATCGAATCTCTGCAAAAATTTGATTTCTTTTTCGGTGATGATTTCAAAGTCGAATTTCCGACCGGTTCGGAAAAATGGATGACGCTCTGGGAAGTTTCGCAGCAACTTGAACACCGTCTGTCAAACATTTTTTTGAAGGATGCGGAAGGCAACCGCGCTGTCTACGGCAACGACGAAAAATTTCAAACCGATGAAAACTGGCGTGATTATATTCTCTTTTACGAATACTTTCACGGCGACAACGGCAGCGGACTCGGTGCCAGCCACCAAACCGGCTGGACGGGTTTAATCAGCAAACTGCTGCAGCAAACGGGAGAATACGCAGGCGAAAAAAGCGGCAGTTATGTCGAAACAAAAAAACTCGCATCGGTTAGTTCCGATGAACTATCTGGAGACTGACAATCAAAATCGTCTTTTTGCCTTTAATTCTTGGCGCGATTACCTGCCCTATTTATTAATTCTCGCAGTCATCGCCGCCGCGATTTTCGAGCTTCACTGGCAAGGCAGAATCTGGTGGTGTAAATGGGACGCACTGTATTATTTATGGTCGAATGATGCTTGGGGCAAACATAATTCGCAGCATCTGTTTGACCCGTATAGCTTCACGCACATTCTTCATGGCTTTTTCTTTTACTGGGTTTTAACCCTGATTTTCCGCCGTCGTTTGCCGCTCAAATGGCTTCTGTTCTGCGCCATTTTCGTCGAAAGCGCGTGGGAAATGCTCGAAAATACCGACTCAATTATCCAACAATACCGCACGGCGACACTCGCGCTCAATTACTTCGGCGATTCGGTTGTCAACTCCTTCGGCGATATTTTAAGTTGTGCCGTCGGTTTTATCATCGCCCGCAAACTTGGCTTTTGGCGTTCATTCGCGGTTTTTATATTTATCGAAATCGTCTTGATTTTCTGGATTCACGACAGCCTTTTAATCAACATCATAATGCTCATCCATCCCGTTGAAGCAATAAAAACGTGGCAATCGGGCAACTGATAGTTTTAAAAATCTCAACAGCTATTAGAACTTACGCAGTTGAACAGAGAAGATTAGAAATTTTTTCTCTGTCAGACAGTTAAAAGTGAACAGTTAAGAATTAATAGTTTTGGTCGTAACTTTTAACTGTTCACTTTTAACTATTAACTATTTGTCGATTAAATACTGCTAAATCATTCAATTTTGATTTCAACTGCGTAAGTTCTAACCTATAAAATTTGAGGGAAGAACTGAAATAAATCAGCGAAATAGTTGAGAAATTGATTTTCTAACGCCAAATCTTTAAATATCTGCCAAACCATCTCTGCACAAACGGCGATTTCAAAGTTTCGAGCGTCTTTTCCGTTGCTGCGGCTTGCGTGATTTTCGATAATGTCGGGTAGACGTGAATCGCTTTGCCAAGGTCGTCGAGCGATAAATTTAATTTCATTGCCAGCACGAATTCGTGAATCAATTCGCCCGCCCGAAGTCCGACGATGTGTGCGCCGACGATTTTCTTGCCGTCTAAAATTATCTTGGCAAAGCCCTCGGTTTCGCCTTCGGCGTGGGCGCGGTCGTTTTCTTCAAACAAAACTTTGATGATTTTCACTTTGCCGTGTTTTTCTTTTGCTTCTTTTTCCGTCATCCCGACGTGCGCGACTTCCGGCTCGGTGAACGTCGCCCACGGCACGACGCGAAAATCGGTTTTTTTCGTGAAAGGATAAAAAAGAAATGCGTTTTGAATGACAATCTGCGCTTCGTAATCCGCCGTGTGCGTGAATTGAAAATGCCCCGTAACGTCGCCCGCCGCGTAAATGTGTTTTGCTGAACTTTGCAGATATTCATTGGTGAAAATTTGTTTTTTATCAAATTTTACGCCCGCTTTTTCAAGATTTAAATCATCAACATTCGGCTTGCGTCCAACCGCCGCGAGAATTTCGTCGCCGACAATTTCTTTGGTTTTTCCGTCTTTTTCAATCGTTACAATCTTTTCGCCTGTGGTGTTTTTATGAACCCTGATAGCTTCGGATTTGGTGAAAATTCTAACGCCTTCGCTCTGTAAAAGATTTTCCATAAATACCGAAACTTCCACGTCTTCCTTCGATAAAATATGGTCAGCCATTTCGATTATCGAAACTTTTGCTCCTAATCGCTGAAATGCTTGTCCCAATTCAACGCCGATTGCGCCGCCACCCAAAACAATCAATCTTTCGGGCAAATTTTTGATGTGAAAAACTTCCTCGTTGGTGATAAAACCTGCATCAAACAAACCTTCAATCGGCGGCACAAACGGCGATGAACCTGTGGCAATACAAAAACGCTTTGCCTGCATCAAGCGTTTTTCGTTGGAATTTTTGCAGGAAAGTTCGATTTTGTTTGAATCCAAAAATTTTGGTGCGCCGAAAATAACTTCGACGCCCATTTTCTCGAAAACTTCGGGTGCGTCGTGCGGTTCGATTTCTTTGATAATGCGCTGAACACGATTTGTAATCGAAGCAAAATCTTCGTTTTTGAATCTGGAATCCGGAATCTGGAATCCGAATTCTTCGGCGCGTTTCATATCGCTGGCAAATTTTGCTGAGCGAATCAGACTTTTTGACGGCACGCAGCCGGTATAAAGACAATCGCCACCGAGTTTGTTCTTCTCAATCAGCGCAACGCGCGCGCCCAAAATCGCTGCGCCGCCCGCCGCAACCAATCCTGCCGAACCGCCGCCGATAACAATTAAATCGTATTTTTGGGACATTGAAGAAATTTCCTCGAATAATTTCTTTGGATTTTACGGTCGTGTTTCTGCATTATTTGAATCAAATTTCTTCAATCCGAGCAGTTGAAGCAACGCCAGCCCGATAAAACGCGGATTCAAGATTAAATATCTTCGCCAAAGTCGCTTCGGTTCTTGCGTCAACCGAAACAGCCATTCAAAGCCGATTTTGCTTATCCATTCGGGCGACTGACGCACGTTTCCGGCATAAAAATCAAACGCCGCGCCGACACCGAGCATCACCGATTGCAGTTTGTTTTTGTGCTGTGCCATCCAACGCTCCTGTTTCGGACAGCCCAAGCCGACAAACAAAATATCAGTTTCGGAATTTCCGATATTTTCCGTAATTCTCGCTTCTTCGGCGACAGTTAAAAATTTAAACGGCGGCGAATATACATAATTAACTTTTAAACGCGGATAATCTTTTTTCAAACGCGCCGAAATTTTGTCCAGAATTTCCTGTTTGCCGCCGTAAAATCCAACCGTCAGATGATTGGTTTCGGCAAACGCAAGAAGTTTTAACATCAAAGTTGTGCCGCGCACCTGTGAGGCGCGTTTAACGCCTTGAAGTTTCTGCATCCAAACCATCGGCATCCCGTCAGGAATAATCATATCAGCCGCATTGACCTGCGCGGCGTAAGCGGGATCGTCGCAGCCTTCCATCGTCATATGGACGGTTGAAATGCAAACATAACCGCCCTTTTTTTGCCGCACCAGTTCGGCAACCCGCGCAACTGCCGAATCATAATCGCAAACATCAGTCAGCAGACTGACAACGCGGACGCGGCTTTGATTTTCTGATAAATCTATATTTTTCATTCTAAACGGCTGCGATAAATACATTTGTTAAGGTGGTGCGGACAAATAATCAGCTTTTGATTTCCGTGTAAAATTTTTCGAGTTTTTTGATGTAATCACTCAAAGCAAAATTTTGTTGAATTGTCGTCCGTGCATTCTCTCGCAAACTTTCCCAATCTTTTTCGCCCGAAAGCAGAGATTTTAATTTCCCGACCAACTGCGGAACATTTTGCGGCTCAACCGTAAAACCGTTCACGCCGTCTTTGACAACCGCGCCGATGGAAGCCATTTCCGAAACAACGACGACGCATCGTGCCGCCATCGCTTCAAGCATCGCCATCGGCAAGCCTTCGCCGTAGCGCGACGGAAGCAGGAAAATATCCGCTTCGTTTAATGCTTTTTCTTTTTCCGCGCCCGAAATAACGCCGCCGAAATAAAACTTTTCGCCGAGAATTGCGGTCATTTCCGCCGTGAAAAAATCTTTCATTTCGCCCGCGCCAAAACAGTTGAAACAAAACTCAAATCCTTCGTCTTTTAAAATGCGGCACGCTTTGATAATCTCAAACAAGCCTTTCGATTCGTGAAGCCGTCCGAGAAAAACAATTGATTTTTCGTCCGTTTCAGCTTTAATTTTTTGTGTTTCATCGAGCGAAACGGCGTTTTCCAACACGCGCACACTCAAATTTTGCCAGCGTTTTTCGATAATTTCTTTTTCGAGTTCGCTCAACACAATGACAATGCTTGCGCGGCGCAGCATTTTCTCGGCAGTTCGAGCAAAAAAGCGGTTTTCAAATTCCTGCGCCAAAAACCTTCCGCCGTGCAGATGCAGCAGAATCGGGCGATTTGCCAGACGTGCTGTTTTTGCAAAAGCCGCATCGCGCATAATCGAAAGCGGATTGAGTGCGGTGTTAATGTGAACGATATCAATTCTTTCGCGGTGGATTTGCTGCCAAAAACGCAAAACATTTAATATCTGTTTGAAAATCCAACTGATGCCCGCTTTTTCGTCGTCTCGTCTGCCTGCCTGAAAATGATAAAACTCAAACCGGCTGTGCTGAATAATCTGGCGCACAACGGTGGAAATTCCGCTGACATTCTGTCGGATTTTAAGGCTCGGCGCGGTTATCAGAATCTTCATTTAAAATCTAATCAAATTTTTAGCAAACTGCGGCAAACCAAAAGAATAACGCAGCCGAAAGGAATTGTCAGCCTAAGATAAGTTGCAACTAATCGGTTATTAGCTTAAAAAGAATAAAGCAATTGCAATGAAAGTCGAAACCGTCGTCAAACATCCAATCAATCTCGTCAAAGCAGAAAACCGCGTGCCGCGCTGGGTTTTGCCGTCGGTCAAAGTTTCAATTTTTTTGGTTGATGCGCTTTTGGCTGTTTTGTGTTTCGCTCTGGCTTTTGTTTGGCGCGAAGGCGATATGATTTTTTCGCCGACGGCATGGGCGTGGAGCGAAGATTTTGCGCCGTATGCCGGAGTTTTGATTTTTGTTGTGCCGAGCCGTCTGGCAATGCTTGCTTATCAAAGAATTTATCGTCTGCAGGGCGCGTTTTCCTACATCGCCGAATTTATCAAAATCTTTAAAGCGGTTGCACTCGGTTCGCTTTTGATTATCACTTTCACATTTTTGTTTCGCGGCGGTTTCGCCTTTCGGGAGTTTTCATATTCTCGCGGCGTTTTTGCCTTCGATTTTGCGCTGGCACTGATTGCTTTTACAATTTTCCATCTTGGTTTACGCTATTTGCAGACTTTGGTCAGAAAACGCGACATCAATCTGATTCCGACGTTGATTGTCGGCACGAATGCGGAAGCCGAACAGACGATTCGTGAATTGCGCGAACGGCGCGATTTGGGTTATCGCGTGGTCGGAATTATTGCCGCAGAGAACACAGAGAAACACAGAGAAGATAGTAAAAGCGAAAATCTCTCCGTGCGCTCTGCCAGCTCTGTGGCTGAAAAATTTTGTGGCGTGCCGATTGCCGGAAATTTGGAAGATTTGCCAAATATAATTCGCCAGCTTGAAATTCAAGAAGTAATCATTACGGACAATCAAATACCGAGCGAAAAACTGTTTGAAGCGATGATGCAAATCGGGCGCAAACAAAAAGTTGAATTTCGGCTTGCGCCATCGCTGTTTAATTTTCTGCCGCAGAAAACGAGCGTCGAGCAAATCGGGATTTTGCCGATGGTGCGTCTGTTTCGTGAGCCTTTGTCGGACGCGGAAAGATTTGTTAAACGCGCTTCGGATATTATTATTTCCGCCGTTTTGCTTACTTTGCTTTCACCGGTTTGGCTGCTGATTTCGCTGTTGATTAAATTCGATTCGCGCGGCGCAATTCTTTTCAAACAAGAGCGCGTCGGAATGGACGGACGCAAATTTCTGTGCTACAAATTCCGCACGATGAAAACCGATGCTGACGAAGCAGTTCACCGCGAAGCCTATCGCAAAAACATTGAAGGCGCGACGGAAGCCAATGCGGGAAATGAAGAAAAACCTGTGTTCGGTAAAGTCAAAAATGATTTGCGGGTAACAAAAGTCGGAAAGTTTTTGCGGCGTACAAGTCTTGACGAACTGCCGCAATTTCTGAATGTTCTAAAAGGTGAAATGAGCGTTGTCGGAGCGCGTCCGCCGATTCCGTATGAAGTTGAAGAATACGACCTCTGGCATCGCAAACGGCTTCATATGAAACCCGGAATTACAGGGCTTTGGCAGGTTTCGGGCAGAAACCGTCTGACGTTTGAAGAAATGGTGCAGATTGATTTGTTTTATATCGAAAATTGGTCGCTGTGGCTTGATTTGAAGATAATTCTGCTGACGCTTCCGGCGGTTTTGCGCGGCGACGGCGCACGGTAAGTTAAAAAAATTGAAACAGGATAGACAGGATAAACAGGATTTTAAGAATTATTTTTATCCTGTAAATCCTGTCTATCCTGTTAGATTAAATGGTTATTTCCGAAATTCTCAAAAATGCCGCCGGAATCTTGCAGCAAAGCGGAGTTGCTGAACCACGCCGCGAATCCGTTTTGCTGCTTGCTTTCGCTCTGCAAAAGAACAAAACTTTTCTCATCGCGCATCCCGAATACAAACTTTCCGCCGAAGAAGAAAAACGTTTTCAAGAGTTTTTGCAGCGACGCGCCAACCGCGAGCCTTTTCAATATATTACCGGAAAACAAGAATTTTACGGGCTTGATTTTGCGGTAACGAAAGACGTTTTGATTCCGCGTTCGGAAACTGAATTGATTGTCGAAAACGCGATTGAGATTTTGCGCGGAAAAGAAAATCCGACGTTTTGCGAAATCGGCATTGGTTCAGGCTGTATTTCCGTTTCGATTCTGCACGAAGTTAAAACCGCGAGTGCGATTGGTTTGGACATTTCTGAAAACACTCTTGAAATCGCGCGAGAAAACTCGGTGACACATAATGTTTTGAATCGTTTAGATTTGAAAATTTCCGATGTGTTTGAAGTGTTGAAAAACGAAAAATTTGATTTAATCGTTTCTAATCCGCCGTATATTGCGAGTGAAAACATAGAAACTCTGCAGGTAGAAGTGCGCTGCTTTGAGCCGCTGACGGCTTTAACCGATGGCAAAGACGGACTTTCGATAATCAAAAAAATTATCAATGACGCGCCGAAATTCCTAAAACCGCATGGCTTTTTGCTAATCGAAATCGGATTTAATCAAGCAGACAAAGTTAAAAGTTTTTTTTCGTCAAACGTCTGGCAAAAAATTGAGATTTTGCCGGATTTGCAAGGCATTCCGCGTATTGTTAAAGCAAAGATAAGGTAAAAGTGAAAGGTAACAAGTGGAAAGCCAATTGCATTTTTCTGACTGCATTTTTATTGTTTAGGGAAAAGTTTTGACTGCTCAATTTTCTACTTTTGCCTTTATACTTTTACCTTTATTAACTTTCCAATTTTTTCGTTGCTCTTACCGCTTGCTTTCTGATATATTCAATGTATCGGAAATTTAACGAGTTTTCGTTGCAGATTTTTTTGCAAAAAGGAGAAAATTATGGGATACAAATATGAAAGAGAAGAATCAAGCGCAACAACAAAATTGACTTATCTGCTCATTGGCGGCGGAATCGGGGCAACTTTAGCATTACTGTTTGCGCCGAAATCGGGGCAGGAACTGCGTGGCGATATAGCCGACGTTACGCGCAAAGGCATCGAAAAAGGCAAGGAAACCGCCGCGCTGGTTGGCGAAAAAGCCGGTGATTACTATGAAGTAAGCCGGGAAAAGGCGGGCGAACTTTATCAAACCGCACAAGACAAAGCCGGGGAACTGAAAGGGAAGGCAGGCGATTTGACCGAGAAAGCAAAAGAGGCGGTTAGCTCAAGCAAAAATCCGTTTTCTGCCGCTATTGAAGCCGGTAAAGAGGCTTATCAGGGAGAAAAACGGCGCACCGAATCAAAATCGATTACCGAAGGTCGCCCAAATTATCCGGTTAAGAGTATTAAGGACAAAACGTTAGAAACTCCGGGTGATACGAAAAAAGAAGAATAGGGGGAAATATGGATACGAATAACCCAATTTTTTGGATAATGATTGCATCAATCGTGATTGCTGTTTGTTTTATCGTAATGGCGATTGTGCTGATTGCAATTGCCGTTATCATCAAAAAGGTTGTTGAAACGGTTAACCGCCTTGAGGAAAAGGTTGAACCGCTGATTACAAAGATTGATGCTATCGGCGAACAAGGCAAGCAAATTTCGGTGCAGTTCACGGATATCTCCGGCAATCTTTCGACGGCGACCAAGTATCTTTCCGAATCCGCCGGTCTTATCAAAGATGAAGTCGCCGAACTTAAGCAGCTTGTCGGAATGACGGCACACGAAGCTAAGGAAAAAGTTGCGCTCGTCAGCCAAACAATTGACCGGACGCAGATGCAAGTAACGACAACGACGGATTTTATACAGGAAAAAGTCGTTGTCCCGGCGCGGGAAATTGCGGCAATTATGGCGGGCGTGCGAAAAGGTTTGGAAGTTTTACTTGCGCCTTCGCCGAAACGGATTGACCGCGCTTATACGGAAGATGAAATGTTTATCGGTTAAGCGAAACCATTTAAACAAAAGTTGGGCGGCTATCGCTTATCACGGATGCAGCGATGGACGAATGCCTTATCAAGGCATCCTTCAAACATAGGAGGAGGACAAAATCCTGAGAAAGAACTTAACGTATTTCATTTTGTTGGTTGTCGGGTTAATCAGCTTTTTAACCTTGAACACAATTGCTCAAGAAAAACTCTCTGTTGATAAAAACCAATCGCAAAAAGTAAATGCAAAAAATAATGTTTTGCAAAGCTACATCGAGATTTCTTCTTTACCAATGAATGAAAGAAGAAAATTTTTTAATGACCTTTCGGCTGGAGATAAAGCTAATCTTTTCAAATTGCACTTGGCACTGCAATTTGTTAAACGTCCAAATCTAAGCAATGAGCAGAAAGACTTAATTTTACAGACAATTCCGACTCTTTCATTCGAAAGCTACGAAAAAGCCAATTCTGAAGCTATAGCAAAAACGCGACAAGAAGCATCATTACTTCAGCAAAAAGCGAGAGTAATATTTTCTAAACAAGAAGGCTTTGAAATTTTTGCTAATTTAGGCGGCGATACAACGGAAATTGACTTGTTGCAAAAGTATCAAGATATTTCTACTCTTTCTTTGTCTAAAAGGAAAGACGTTTTTCGGAAGGTTCTTGCTAAAGACAAGAGTAACCTTTGGAAAGTTCATTTGGCACTTAATCTTGCAACGCGGTCAGGATTGAGTAATGAATAGCAGAAAGTTATTTTGGAAGCTATTGCCTTAGTAACACCTGAATCATATGAAATACCGCGTGATAGTTCAGAGTGGAAAGCTAAGGTAGATGAACCACTCCAATCGCTTACAAGACGCGCACATGAAGTATTTTCTAAGGAAGAGGGTGCTGAAATCTTCAGTAACTTGGGTGGCACAAAACCCTCTTCAAACGATAGAAACATAGAACCTAACGTGGCACCCGGACCAAGAGATTGTAACTGTTCTCGTGAGTCCGACTGGTGCTGGAACTATTGTGGAGGCGGACCTTGCGGTGTTCCTGATAGCGGATGCGGAACATTTTGGCAATACTGGTGTACTGGAACATGCCAGTAGTGTTTAATTATAGTTGTGCGTTTTGTAGTAACTTGAATGTACTTACAACTGCGTCAAAATGGCTAAATCGCTTGCTTGTCAAGTTAGGGCAAATGCATTTAGAGTTGTCCGAACTTGACAAGCGCGGTTTGCAAAATTGTAGTTAAATGTTGAGTAATGTATATGCCATTGAGGTTTAGAGCAGAAATATTACGCTGTTCATTCTGCGGCAAACCACAATCTAAAGTCAAAAAGTTGATAGCCGGACCGAATGTTTATATTTGCAATGAGTGCGCTACGGCTTTTACTGGTCTGTCTAAGAATGTGGCTTTGGCAGAAGCGCAGACTGAAGATTGTAGTTTTTGCGGTAAGCGAGCGCAAGAAGTTGATATTGTGTTAGGTAGCGAACAGGCTCGAATTTGCAATGAATGTTTGGACATTTGCCAAGAAATAATTGCGGATAATTTACAGGCGGCAAAAGCGTGAGAACAAAGAGCCGCCCAACAAGTTCATTGGACGCGAGGCGAAATAGCTACCTTAATAAAGCCTTGCGTGTTTATCTCGGAGTTGCGTGATGGCGGTTTCGTGCCGCGTCAACTTCGTCGGTAAAAGTAAAAGGCAAAAGTGAATTCGTGTAGCTTCACTTTTGCCTTTTTTATTTTTTCAGGAGAATTTTTGATTCTTCAACTTTTACCTTTTGTACTTAATTATCTTTCTGCTGTTCCGGCGGAGTCTGCCCGTTTTGCCGCATTTCCCGGCGTTTTTCTCTCTGTTGTTTGTGTTGTTCTTTTATTTGCTCAAGTTGCGTGCGTTGTTCGGGTGTTAACACTGCTAAAATTGAACTGTGTGTTTGTTCGGCGGACGCTTTCAGTTGGGTTTTGAGCTGCTGCATCCGCGTTTGTTCTTCCGTCGTGATGATGCCGTCGCGTTTTTTCATTTTCAAATCACGTATTTCTTGGAACGCGCCTTGGTTTGCCGTGCGGCTACTTTCCATTAAACCTTTGATTTGCGTTTTTTGCGCGTCGGTCAAATTGAGTTGCTCAAGTCCGCGCATTTTACCGCCGTGATGTTTGCCGCCGCGTCCTTCTTTATCGAATAGGCGTTCACCGCCGCGCCTGCCGAATTCTTTGCGTTCGCGCTTTTCCTGTTTGTTCGCAGAATCTTGCTGCTGGGTGGTGCTGGTGTCTTGGGCGGAAACAAAAGTTGTAAATGCAACGAATGCAAACGCTAATGTAACCGCCGAAATGAATTTTTGTTTGAATGACATATTTTTACTTCCTCTTATATTTTTAAGTTTAGCTTTCGCTTTTCACATTTTTAGACGCTGGCAAATATGATTTAGTCTAAAGTTTTTTTCTCTATTGCGTAAAGAAATGTAAAGATTAACTGAGGAAAAAATTAAACGCTTTTTTTATTTTCCAAACAAAACCGGTTTGGCATTTAACATTTGCTATTCGGCAAGTTAAAATGTGAAGTTTGAGTGTTACAAAACGGAAAAAACTAAATGAGATTTTTATCGGAAATAAATTCACCGGCGGATTTGCGGCAGTTAAGAATTGAGGATTTGCAGGAAATTGCGGACGAGGTTCGACAATTTATCTTGGAAACCTGTTCGCGCATCGGCGGACACACGGGAGCAAGTTTGGGCGCGGTTGAACTCGCCGTAGCAATGCATTATGCGTTTGATACGCCGAAAGACCGGCTGGTCTGGGACGTTGGACATCAGGCATATGCGCATAAAATTTTAACCGGCAGACGTGACCAGCTTTATACTATCAAACAATACGAAGGTCTGAGCGGATTTCTGCGGCGGGCTGAATCCGAATATGACACCTTTGGCGCGGGACACGCTTCAACTTCGCTATCAGCCGCACTTGGAATGGCGGTCGCCCGTGATAAAAAGAAGGAAGATTTTCACGTTTGCGCTTTGATAGGTGATTCTTCTCTGGCAGGCGGAATGGCGATGGAAGCACTAAATCAAGCCGGACATCTGAAAACGCGCCTGATTGTTCTTTTAAATGACAACGATATGTCAATCGCGCCCGCCGTCGGTGCTTTGACTCGCTATTTGAATAGGATTAAAGAAGCGCAAAGCTATCATCACTTGAAAGAAGAAATTGGCGATACTCTCGAATCCGTGCCGGGTTTTGGACACAGTTTGCGTAATATGGCAAAAACCGTCAAAGATGCAATTGCGGCGGCGGTTTTGCCGGGCGCGCTCGTCAACGAATTAGGTTTTAAATACATCGGCTATGTTGACGGACATAATGTTCCGATGCTTGTCCGCGCACTTGAAGAAGCAAAAAAAATTGAAGACGGTCCCGTAATCGTTCACGCTTTGACCACAAAAGGCAAAGGTTATCCGTCGCTCGAAAAAAATTATTATGCTTGGCACGCCACCGGACCGTTCGACATCAAAACCGGCAAAGCCGTTAAATCAAGCAAGTCTGCGCCAAAAACTTACACCCAAATTTTCGGCGAAACGATGTGCGAACTGATGACGAAAGATGAAAAAATCGTTGCGCTGACCGCCGCGATGCCCGATGGCACGGGCGTTGATAAAATTTTGGAAACTTTTCCCGAACGCGCGTTCGATGTCGGCATTGCCGAACAACACGCCGTTACTTTTTGCGCGGGAATGGCGTGTGAAGGTTTAAAACCGGTTGCGGCGATTTACTCGACGTTTTTGCAGCGGGCTTTTGACCAGATTATTCACGATGTTTGCTTGCAAAATTTGAATGTTACGTTTGCAATGGACCGAGCCGGAATTGTCGGCGCAGATGGTCCGACGCATCACGGACTTCTTGATATTGCTTATCTTCGCGGTTACCCAAATATTATTTTGATGGCTCCGAAGGACGAAGCCGAAATGCGCGATATGCTCGTTACCGCAATCGAACACAACGCGCCTGCCGCGATTCGTTACCCGCGCGGCAATGGTTACGGCGTGGACATTTCCGAAGCACCGAAACAACTTGAAATCGGCAAAGCCGAACTTCTGCGCGATTCGGCGGGCGAAGCGGCAATTTTGGCATATGGTTCGATGGTTTATCCGGCGATGGAAGCAGCGGACAACTTGGAAAAAGACGGCATTGATGTAACAGTTATCAATGCGCGTTTCGTCAAACCGCTTGATGCCGAATTGATTTTGGCACTGGCGCAAACTAAACGGTTAATTTTGACGGTTGAAGAAGCATATCTGGCAGGCGGTTTCGGTTCTGCCGTGATGGAACTGCTCGAAGAAAACAGCCTTTTGGACAAAGTTAAAGTCGTGCGAATGGGCGTTCCCGACCGGATTATTACACACGGCGACCCGAAACTTCTGCTCGCCAAATATGGCTTGGATGCCGACGGAATTTATAACAAATTAAAAGAAACAATCGAAATTTTAGAAGAACGCCGAACAGGAAAAAAACGGCTGAAAGCCATTAGATAATGGTAAATGGTAAATTGTTAATGGTTAATTTTCACGGATTAACCATTAACAATTTACCATTTACCATTTACCATTAGATAAATGAATAACCAAAAACAGAATAACAGCAGCAATCTCCCTTTTGTAATTATCGGATTAGTTTTACTCGTCGCATTGGTCGGTGGTTGGTGGTTTTACACAAATTCCAAGTCGCAGCCCGTCAAGCCAAAAACAAATAATGCAAACAAAGAAAATGCCGCTAGAAAGGCAGACGAAGCAGCGTTAAATCTCTACAAAAATGCCCCGCCGGGAGCGCAGCCGCCAAATATGCTCGGCTCGCCGACGGCGGCGGTAACGGTTGAAGAGTTTGCCGATTATCAATGTCCGACCTGCGGCACTCAGCATCCGAAAATGAAGGAACTTGCCGGATTTTACGGCAACCGGATAAAATACGTTTTTCGTAGTTTTCCGCTGACGCAAGTTCACAAAAATGCCTATGATGCGGCGATTGCGGCGGAAGCGGCGGCTCTGCAAGGTAAGTTTTGGGCGATGCAAGACCAGCTTTTCGCTAATCGGCAGGCGTGGGAAAATTCTCCTGACGCTCGAAAGATGTTTGAAGAATACGCGCAGAAAATTGGGCTGGATGCGGCGAAATTTCAAAACGATATGTCGGGAATAATTACAAAAACGCGGGTTGATGCCGATTTGCAGCGCGGTCGAGCAGCTGGTATTGACGGAACGCCGACTATTTTTATCAACGGCAGAAAACTTTCACCTGCACAAATGGATTTTGACACAATGCGCCAGATTATTGATGCTGAGATGCAAAAATCAAATGTTCAGCCGACATTAAATCAACCGCCCAATACGGCTGACAACGCAAATGCCAATAAAAACCAAATAACCAATTCCCCAAACACTTCAAAGTAACCGGTAATTCTAAAGATAGGAAATGAGCAGTTCCGAAGTTTCAATTAGCCAAACCAGTAGCTCAGTCGCTAAACTTCCTTTGTTGGCGGCTGTGTTTGCATTGATTGGTTTGACGGACGCGATTTATTTAACAATCAAACATTACACGGGCGAACAAGTTCCGTGCAGTGTGATAGAAGGCTGCGAGCAGGTTTTGACCAGCCAATATGCTGAAATGTTCGGCGTTCCGCTAGCGGTTTTCGGCGCAATTGCATATTTTGCCGCCTTTTCGCTGGCACTTCTGGCGGCTTTCGGCAATCGTTTGATGTGGACTCTGTTCGGTGTTCAAGTTATTCTAATGACGATTTTCACGGCTTGGCTTATTTACCTGCAAGGCTTTGTTATCGGTGCTTTCTGTCAATTTTGCCTGCTTTCGGCAGCAACAACGCTAGCCCTATTTATTATTTATCTTTTTTCAAGGTTTTCACGCACACGGTAAAATCTTCATTATCAATCCGAACATCCTAAGAGCATTAATTTCACAACAGCCGTTCCAATTCGTTTGGTAAATTGGTAAAATCTAATACGATAGGAGTTTTTAGTTATGACAGACGAAAAAGATTTGCGTTTTGCGGGAACGGTTGACCATTTAGCAATCAAAACGGACGATTTGCAGAATGACGTTAAAGAATACGAGCGTTTGGGTTTTACGGTCGAAACGGTTTATGAAGATTGGGCAATGATGCGCGACGCAAACGGTTTCGGTATCGCCCTTTTGCCGCCGAATTCAAAACATCCGGCACATATCGGTTTGAAGGTGAAAACTTTAGAAGAACTGCAATCGGCTGCCGAAAAAGAAAATCGCCCGATAAAACCTCACCGCGACGGAACATCTTCTTTTTACACAAAAGGCGTAGGCGGGCAAATTGTCGAACTGATTTATTATCCGCCCGATTTTAGTGGATAACGAAAAGAAACATCTTTCCTAAACAATTTTTTTACCGCAGAGACACAGAGACGCAGAGTTTTTTTGAAAATGTTTGGTAAAACAACTTGTTTATATTCCGACGCATTTCAGATTTTAGGAAAATCTACTCAAAATTTTTGTTTTTTCTCTGTATCTCTGCGGTTTATTTTTTCTTAAAATTATGAATAAACTGCCGCGCGAATTTTACACACGCGAGGACACTTTGCAAATCGCGCAAGATTTACTCGGCAAAACTCTTGTTATCCCAACCGGAAGCGGCGAAAGAGTCGCGGGAATGATTGTCGAAACCGAAGCCTATCTCGGCACTATTGACAAAGCCGCTCATTCTTATCAAAGCCGCCGCACAAAACGAACCGAAACAATGTTTGCCGTCGGCGGAACGGTTTATATTTTTTTCATCTACGGAATGTATTTTCAGTTTAATGTCGTGGTCGGCAAAACGGACGTTCCACACGCGATTTTAATTCGTGCCGTCGAGCCGTTGGAAAGTATTGAAATTATGCGGCAGCGGCGCGGCGAAATGCCCGCCAGAAACCTGACTTCAGGACCGGGAAAACTCTGCATCGCGCTCGGAATTGACAAAACCTTTAACAATGAAGATTTGCTCGGAAATCGCGTCTGGCTGGAAGAAGAAAAAACATTTTCTGCCGAAGAAATTGCGAGCGGCAGACGTATCGGCATTGATTACGCTGAAGAATTCGCCGAAAAACCGTGGCGTTTTTGGGTAAAAGACAATTTGTTCGTCAGCCGAAAATAGATTTCACGAAAAGCAATTTTCTGTAATCGGCTTGCCCACTCAAAAATAGTTTATTCAGTTTTAAAAGTTAAGTTTAACTCTGTAAAAAGCAAGGGGTTTATTTCTTTTGCTAAAAAAACTTGCATAAATCCAAAATTTGCACTAACTTGAATAAACATTTTATCTTATTGCAAAGGAAATTTACGTTTCATCTGTGAAACACCATTTCACAAACGCGCCGCTTTGTGCTAAACTTTTCTAAGTTTGAAATTCACGCAATTAAGGAGTGTAAAAATGGCTGGAGAAGCATCAAAAATGAGTATGGAAACAAAAGGCAAAGCGATTGAATCAGCTTTGGCTAATATTGAAAAAAAATTCGGCAAAGGCTCGATAATGCGTTTGGGCGAGCGTCCGCACGAAGAAATCAACTCGATTTCGACAAATTGTTTGAGTCTTGACGCGGCAATCGGCGTTGGCGGTTTTCCGCGCGGGCGAGTCATCGAAGTTTATGGACCGGAGAGTTCAGGCAAAACGACGCTTGCACTGCAAGTCGTCGCTTCGGCACAAAAATTGGGCGGAGTTGCGGCGTATATTGACGCAGAACACGCGCTTGACCCGGATTATGCCGAAAAGCTCGGCGTGGACATTGACCAGATGCTTATTTCACAACCCGATTCGGGCGAGCAAGCACTGGAAATTGCCGAAACGCTCGTTCGTTCGGCAAGCGTTGACGTTATCGTGATTGATTCGGTTGCCGCGCTTGTTCCGCGTGCAGAAATTGATGGCGAAATGGGCGATTCGCATATGGGATTGCAGGCGCGTTTAATGTCGCAAGCATTAAGAAAACTGACGGCAATCGTTTCGAGTTCAAACACCTGTTTTATTTTTATCAACCAATTGCGCGATAAAATTGGCGTAATGTTCGGTTCGCCCGAAACGACGACCGGCGGAAAGGCTCTGAAATTTTACGCGAGTGTCAGAATTGATATCCGCCGCATTGGTGCAATTAAGGAAGGCGATAAAATGGTCGGCAATCGGACGCGCGTCAAAGTCGTCAAAAACAAAGTTGCCCCGCCGTTTCACGAATGCGAATTTGACATTATGTATGGCGAAGGCATTTCACGCGAAGGCGATTTGCTTGATTTGGCAGTTACTCACGAAATTGTTGACAAAAGCGGCGCGTGGTTTTCTTACGGCGACGAGCGGCTCGGACAAGGACGCGAGAACGTCAAAAATATGTTCAAGGAAAACAGAGAAATATTTGAGCGGATTGAATACGATACAAAAGTTGCATTGGGTTTGATTAAAAAAGAAAAAACCGCATCGGCGGAAGAAACTGAATAACACAAAGCAAAAGCAGTTGACAAAAAAGTTTAGTTTTTTGTCAACTGCTTTTTAAATTCTCACTTCAGCTTACGATTTGCAAAACTATTGCGGTCTGTTAGTTGGACTCTTAGTCGGGTTTGAGTCGGATTGCGGCGGTTTTTGCTCCCTTCTTGAATTGCTTGCCGAATTATTGATTTGTTCTTTCAAGGTTTTTTCGTCAGGAATTCCCGGCGTTGGCGTTGCGCCGCGCGGCAAAGGCTTACCGATATTTTTCTCATCAGGAATTCCCGGCGTTGACGTTGCGCCTTTCGGCATACTGTTTATATTAACCGAATTCGAGTTAGGAATACCGGGCGTAGAATTTGCTGACATCGGAAGCGGACTTCCCGAAAATTCAGGCGGCAGATTTGCATTATTTAAATTTGTTACGGCATTAACATTTGTATTTGTATTCGATGTTTCAATTGCCGAACAAGCTATATTTACTGCCAACATAAGGCTGATCAAAACGAACAAAAATTTTTTTATCATATAAATAAACCTCATATTTAGTATTTAAAATAGCTGTGCCGGCTTGAATGTTGCGTCCCTGGGGGACAGCGACGGCTTTCAAACCGGCACGGGCAGGTATCAAATCGGAAGGTAGACATAGCTGACATGGGCATAACAGCTACTAAGTTGTTTATTATATGCTTATCAATCGGATTGTCAATCTCTTAATTTACTTTAAGGCTGGTTTGTGGCTTTCTCTTTTGCAGATTTGACATCAGCAAACGGCTTATTTACACTAAATTTTTTGCTCAAATATTTAATTACAAGAGCAAATGGCTTGGTAGCTCAGTTGGTAGAGCAGCGGACTGAAAATCCGCGTGTCGGCAGTTCAATTCTGTCCCAAGCCACCAATAAATTCAATAGTTTAAGGACATCGGTTAGATGTCCTTTTTCGTTTTGTGTGCCAAATGTATGCCAAATTGTGGTAATGTCCTAATTTGGGTTGCTGTAAACTAATTATTAGCCTCAAAAATTCCGTTTAAAGGATAAAATTAAACCTCACTTATATGATAATGCGTCGATACCGCGCCAGCACAAGCATATAGAACCCATAAGCCACTAAACCGAGCGCGACGATGCCCAACACCCACTGACCGTATGATTGCTGTTCCAGTGCGCGAAATGTTCCGCTCAATCCGCGTGCTTCGCCCGCATTTGAATGCAGAGCCGCTTGAATCAAGAAGACACCGATAATTCCAAACACCACTCCGCGTGCCGACAATCCCGCCTGACCGGAGCGTATCGCAAAAGTTTCCGTTTTTTTATCCATCTCGTTTGTCTTGAGCTTTTCACGAAATTTAGTCGTGAAAGCCTTATAAAATTGAGATACGGCGAAAGCGATAAAGCCGAAACCGACAGCACCGACGAGCCATTGTCCGAATGGCTGCGCGAGCAAAGTTGCCGTCCATTCCTTGGGCGCCGCGTCACCGCGACTTCCGCCGCCGGAGCCGAAAATCAATTGCGCGGCGGAATACGCCAAACCGATATAAATCACGCCGATAGCCGCGTAACCGACGCGTCTTGCTATCCCCTTCGCGCCTGAACCTTTGTTTTCCGTGTCTTTGACAGCCTGAACGATGCGCCAAATTGCGTATGCCGCCATTCCGACGGCAACCGCGCCGAGCAGTAATTTACCGTATGACTGCGAAAGGATTTCCTCGAACGCGCCGCGCGAGTCGGTTTTTCTGCCGCCTCCGGTGAAAGCGGCGAGTGCGGCAAGCCCGCCGATGATAATATAGACAACTCCCTTCGCGGCGTATCCGAATCTGGCGAGCGGAACAATCCAACCGCGAGCAGATTGCGAAATCCGTTTGGCTTCTTCTTTTACGATTCCGAGAGATGAATCTCTATTTTGCATGAGTTAATCCTCCTTAAGCGAAAACAACGGAATTTACTTGACATAGTATAGAATATTAGCTTAAAAAGGAAGCTTAAGCACCCTTTTTGCTTGGCACTTAATTAACCGTGGTTTTCTAACAACACAAAATTAAGACACAACCTTAACGCGATAATTCTTGGAATACTAGAAAAGGTTGGTTAAAATCAAATAGAGGTATCACAAAATGGATTTTTATTTTTTATTATTTTCGCTATTTTTTCCGCGCATTGTTCTACTGGTGTACTTTCTGATGGAGCGTTTCCCGGCTAACACAATTCCTTTTTGGGGCGACTTGCTGCTCGGTATATTTGTCCCGCGCATTTTGATTTTGATTTTTATTTACCAAAATATGGGATACAACAATATCTGGTTTGTGGCTCATTTGGCTGCCCTTATTTTGACGTATTTCACGGGCGGAACGAAAACCGTCGGCTGGCGAAGACGGCGACGTATAAATGAGTAATTTTTAAGCAGGATAAATCGTGTCGTTAATTGAGCGGCGTCTTAATTCAGTTATTTTTACCGATGCCCGAATTGAGCCGCTGCTCGTTTGAAGGCTGATTATTTTTGAAATAGCTGCGCCACTTTTTGAGCGTAAAATCTGCCAATATAACCGTTAAAATCCAAACAATAGCCGCCGCGTAACCCGCGATAACATCGCTCGGATAATGGACGCCGAGATAAATGCGCGACAGACCAATCAGTAAAGCGAGCAAAACGGCAAGCGACCAAACTAAAATCCGTAATGATTTGTTTTGTATCCGCGTGGCGATGAGCCAAGCCAGCACGCCGTAAAAGCACGCGGCATAAAGCGCGTGTCCGCTCGGAAAGCTGTATGAATCGGGAAGCGGTGTGTCGAAAAACGGAACGGGTCGGACGCGACCGAAACTTACTTTCAGCGCGAAATTAAGTATTACTGCTCCCGCCATCGTCGTCATTAACAAAACGGCGGCGCGTTTCCAATTTTTGATGATGAAAATTACAAAAACACCGACGCACAAAAAACTGAGAAACAGGGTTGAGCCGAGAATTGTTATAAATTGCATCAGCACGGTCAGCGATTCGTTGGCAAATCCGTGAACGTAAAGGCGCACCGTTTCGTCAAGTGCTTTGGTATCGCCTTCAAGAACTTCATCCGCCAGCCACGCGAAGAAAAGTAACACGCCGACGGCGCTCGCCAAACCTAAAAACAAAATTGACCCGACGAGCGCTTGAAATCGGGCTGATAACGCTTTTAAGTGAGCTTTAGCGCGTTTTGTTTGATTAAACGTCATTACTTTCTAAACCAAACCGGAAAATAACAAACCGCCGAAAATGTAAATTAAGAGTAGAAAGTTGAACAAACTTCGCGTTCTTTGCGAAAACTTTTGCGTTAAGAAAATTTTCTTAACCGCAAAGAATGCGAAGTCGGATGCCAAGTTCGCAAAGGAAAAGTCCTTGTTTATTAATAGAACTCATCTCATAAACACCGTTTAGCGGCGGGCTTGCCCGTTAAAGAGTCGCCAATTGGCGGGCAAGCTCGCCGCTAAACGGTTAAATTTATATTCATGAGACAGCTTCTACTTATTTCTACTTGATTAAATTATCATCGGCGACGCGCATCCAACCGTTACTCACTTGTTGAAACTTTTCAATCTGATTGCTGATAAAAATGGACTGCGCGGGCTGCCACACGAATCGCTCGACGGCGATGTTCGGATAATTGACGCGAATGACGTTAAACGAATTTGCTTCGCCTCTGCCGCGTGTCGAAGTGGCTGTTCCGGCTTGCACGACCAATGCGGAATGGTCGCCGATTTTATAGCGTTTCGCGGTGTGTCCGGTGTGGCTGACGTGCAAGTGTCCGGCGAGAAAAACATCCGCGCCGCAATCGGCAAGCGTTTTCATCGCCATCTTTGCGCGTCCGACGAGTTCGCTTTCATCATAACCTTCCGGCAAATCGAACGGGTGATGCGTAACGACGATTTTAACCACGTCGCTGCCGAGCGGACATAGTTTTTCGCGCATCAAGGCAACTTGCTTTTCGTTGACCCGTCCGCCTTTGAAGGTTAAAGAACGCGCGGTATTAATGCCTAAAACGCCAATTTCTTCGTCGGCGTAAAACGGCTGCAAATCGTCCGTAATAAAATGGCGGTATTTGTCAAGCGGCTGAAAAAATCTGGTAAAAACATTGTGAAGCGGTATGTCGTGATTGCCCGGAACGACAATTTGCGGTTTTGGCAACCGATCTAAAAAAGCGCGGGCTTCTTGAAATTGGTGGCTACGGGCTCGCTGCGTCAAATCGCCGGAAATCGTGACGACATCCGGTTTAAGTTTGGCAACAAGCGCAATCAACGGTTCAATAATCGCCGCGTCAACGCGCCCGAAATGAATATCGGACAAATGCACCAGCGTTCGCATCAAAAATCACTCCTTTTCGCTCGCTTCTTCACTTGCTTCTTCACCTGTTTCATCTTCAGTTTTCGCCGGAACAATCACGCGCAACGCGGCAGGTCGCACGCGGTAATGAAGCGGCGTTTCCAACATTAAAACTTCGCCGTCGGTTGCCACGCGCAATTGTCTGCGCCGAGTTTCTATCCACACTTCATCCGTACATAACGATACGAAATCTTTCCCTTGCCGGAGATTTCCGAACAGCGTCCGCAGAGCGATTTTTAACAAAGCCAGTCGTCCGGTGCGCGGCGTCATATACAAACTCAAATGTCCGGCGTCCAGACAAGTTCGCCCGCCGATGTTGAAACTTTCCATCTCGTATGTGTTATTGCCGATAAAGACGAACGGCGTGCGCGTGACGATTTCCTTGCCGTCGGCGTTTAAACGAATATCAAGAAACGGGTAGCGGCGCAAAACTTTGAATGCGGCGCGGAGAAGCGAATTCCACTTTCCATAGCCGAGTCGCTGTCGCTGCTCGCGCCGCCGCACAACGTCCGGGTAAAGTCCCAAACTCGAATTATTAATAAATATCTGTCCGTTAACTTCTCCAACGTCAACTTTGGCAACGTGACCGGCAATAATCGTGCGCGCCGCTTCTTCGAGGTCGAGCGGAATGTTCAAGTCTTTGGCGAAATGATTGAGCGTGCCGAGCGGCAATACGCCGAGAATTTTTTCCGTGCCGACGATTTCCGCCGCAACTGCGCTGATTGTGCCATCGCCACCGCCCGCGACAATCATTCGACCGTCGCCACGCGCGGCGTGCTTCGCTATCTTAACAATCTCCGCTCCGTTCCGCGCAAGATTAATCTGCGCGTCAATACCATTCGCTTCGAAAATGTCGGCAAGGATCCGCTGTTCGTCTTCTTTGCCGCTCGTGCCGGAGGCAGCGTTAATAATGACATTTATTGGCAAAGACATATTAGATTTTCATTTCGTCGTTTTTTACCTGATAAATAGCAAGACAAATAGCAAGTCGGGTGGAAAATGACAATTTTTTATGGTAGCGCATAGGGGAATTGAACCCCTGTTTCAAGGTTGAGAACCTTGCTTCCTAACCATTAGACGAATGCGCCTTAAATTAAAAAATTAAACAAGTTTACCCGTACGGTATATGATTTCTCGCTGATTTATGCGAGCTTTTAGTCATCTTTGGCTTGTCAACAAAACCACAAAATCATTGTAGTTATGTTCAGATATAAGAGCAAGACTATTGTTGAGTAGTGATAAAATTTTATCTTTTAATGTTTTTCGTTTTTACAAACTTATCCAAACTTAACAAAAATGAATTTTGAAGTCTGAAAATCCGCATGTCGGCAGTTCAATTCTGTTCCAAGCAGCCAATAGAATCAACAACTTAGGGCTACCGAAAGAGTGGCACTTTTCTATTTTCGTGTGTCCTGATTTGTTTATTGACAGAGCATTTTTTGGGTTTATTTTGGTAAAATCCAGTACCAATTTTGTGAAAGAATTATCGATTACCTCAACTTTTTTGAATTTGTTGCTTTTCTAAAAGTTTTAAACAACTCAAGTATGAAGAAATTGAACAACTTTTCGGTTATTATTAAATTGTTTCAATGATAGAAAAAGTGTGCATGAATATATCGCCAAAAAGGCTATGAATTATTGAATAATCTTGTACGAAAAAAACAATTATTAATTCAGAAAACGGAAGAACTGTAAAATGTTGGATTTATGAATATAATCAAGATATTGATTTAATGCCAATAATTAAAAGCGGCGATTATTTGACACTTCAAACCGTATAAAAATGATAGATTTAAGAAGCGACACAATTACAAAACCAACGCCCGCGATGCGACGTGCGATGGCGGAAGCGGAGGTCGGCGACGACGTTTATGCCGAAGACCCGACGGTTAATCATTTGCAGGAACGAGCCGCCGAGATTTTCGGCAAAGAAGCCGCACTTTTTGTGCCGACAGGCTCGATGGGCAATCAAATCGCCGTCAAACTCCACACTAAAGCCGGCGATGAAGTCGTCATCGAAGAACGCGGACACATTTTCAATTACGAAATGGGAACACCGGCGGTCGTTGCGGGCGTTTTGATTCGTCCCGTGAAAAGCCAAACGGGAAGCGGAATTTTAACGTGGAAAGAAATTGAATCGGCTTTGCATATTAATCAACCTTATTATGCTTGTCCGACGGGTTTGATTTGTCTGGAAAATTCGCATAATCTGGCGGGCGGAAGCGTAATGACTGCCGAACATTGCGCGGAAATTTGCGACGAGGCGCACAAACTCGGAATTCCGGTTCATCTTGACGGCGCACGGATTTTTAACGTTGCGGCTGCGTTGAATCAATCTGTTGCCGAACTTTCAAAAAATGTTGATTCGGTGCAGTTTTGTTTATCGAAAGGTTTGGGTGCGCCGGTTGGCTCGATGCTTTTGGGCAAAAAAGATTTTATCGAAGAAGCGCGTGTCTGGCGCAAACGGCTCGGCGGTGGAATGCGACAAGTCGGCATTTTAGCAGCGGCAGGTTTGATTGCACTTGAAGAAATGCCGAAAGTTTTGCATTTAGATAATGAAAACGCGAAACGGCTTGCGGAAGGTGCAGCAAATCTGAAAGGCGTTGAGATTGACGCGGAAAAAGTGGCGACAAATATCGTGATTTTTGATGTTTCAAACGCAGACATTTCCGCCAGCGAAATTTGCGCTAAGTTAAAAGAATACGGTATTTTAGCTTCGCCTTTCGGCAATTCGATTCGGATGGTTACGCATTACGATGTTTCGCGGGAAAATATTGAAACAACGCTCCAAGCGATGGACAAAATTATCAGATGAAATACGAAACTCGTTGTATCAAAATTAAACTCAAACCGAACTCGCTCGAAAAAGTGCGCGAATGGGCGCGAGTTATTAACGAGCGAAAAGATGAAGCGTTGGCGACCTTGCGCGATGAAGACGTGATTTTAGAATGCGCTTTTCTTGACCAAACGAGCGAAGGCGATTTTTTGATTTATTTGATGAAAGCCGAAAGTTTTGAAAAAGCGAAAGCTGTTTTTGAAAAGTCGGTTCACGCGATTGATGAATATCACCAAAACTTCAAACGCGAAACTTGGGAAGACGGCAAAAAACTTGAAATGCTTATTGATTTAGACAGATTTTCTTAAATTTGATTCGGTAGCAAAAGTCAAATATGCTGACTACTGACTACTGACTACTGACTGCTGACTACTAATGATTATCGCCATTGACGGACCTTCGGGCGCGGGGAAATCTACGCTCGGTAAGATGTTAGCCAAAAAATTGAATCTGCTTTATCTCGACACGGGTGCGATGTATCGCGCCGTCGGTTTGGCTGTTTTGGAAAGCGGAACAAACAATGAAAAAAAAGAAAAAATTATCAAAATTGCCGAAAATGCGAAAATTGAATTAATCGGAGAACCTGATTCTTTGCAAGTTTTATTAAACGGGCGCGATGTTTCGACAGAGATTCGGACAAATGAGGTTGGGCAAATGGCTTCGATTGTTTCAACGATTTCCCAAGTGCGGAAAATTCTTGTCGAACATCAGAGAAATCTCGGTGAAAATGCACCTAAAGGCTGCGTTCTTGACGGGCGCGACATCGGCACGGTCGTTTTTCCGCAGGCGAACGCAAAATTTTTTCTGACGGCAAAGCCCGAAGCGCGGGCGCAGCGACGCTTTGGAGAAGATTTGGATAAAGGACGCGCCGCAACTTATGAGCAAACTTTGGCGGAAATAAATTTGCGCGACGAGCGCGATGTTTCACGCGCAGATTCGCCTTTGATGATCGCCGAAGATGCGGTTGTGATTGACACAAGCGAACTTGATTTGCGGGAAGTTTTTGAACAAATGATGTGTGTTTTGCGTGAAAGGCAATCAGACGAGCGCACGCGGATGGCTCGTCCGCATGAAGTGTAAAGCGCGAATAAGTTTAACTAAAAGTCGGAGCGGATATGGATTGGATTTACAGGCGTGTTTTGAGTTCTAACTTCAGTTGGAACTCAAAACTTTTCCTGACACTCAATCCAAAACTGCTCTAATCTGACGTTTTAATAAAACATCATTGATAATTTATGGGTTAAATATGAAACTCTTCAAATTTACATTTAAAAGTGAAGCTGTTTGGATTTTAATTTTCGGGCTTCTTCCTTTGGCAGCAGGAATTTTTGCTCTTGTGTTTATTTTGGTAAATTTGAGCTGATAAATGCCGCCGAATTACTGCTCTTTCATCAATCTTTCCCGCGCGGCAGTCGCTTCTTTATACGATTGACTCGCCGCGTCGCCGATTTTGATGGCGGCTTCATATATTTTAATGGCATAAGCCGTTTCGCCAAAAAATTCGTAAATCCGCGCCATAGCTACGTAAGACAATGAAAGCAATGCTTTATCAGTATCAGGTGTTGCCGAACGAATCACGTTTTCATAAAAACCCTTCGCTTGGAGAAGCCGGTTTTTGCGGGCTTCCGGCTCGCTGATTCCTTCGGCGGAAAGACTCACCGCACGACCAAGCGCGTAATAAATACGCGGCGCATCGCTCGGATATGCCTGCAAAAGTTGTTTTAACTGGGTTTCGGCAGCAGCATAATTTTTCGCTTGGATAACCTTGTCAATTTCAAGCAGTTTTTTGGTTGCCGGATTCTCAATAACGGTTTCCTCACTGCCGACATTTTTCCGGCGTTCTTCCCGCGCCGCCAGCGCACGTTTTCGCGCTTCGGCAAACTGTGTCAAACGGTTTGTTTCTTTGGTCGTGTCTAATGAAAGAATTATATCGCGCAGAGAACTTGCAATATCAAAACCGGAATCTTCCGCGCCTTTCAATTGGTCGGCGAAATAAAATGCCAGAACCGCGCCTCGTTCATATGCTTCGGAAAGCGACAGAGCGGTTTCGTCCACCAGCGATTTTTTGAACGCATCGAGTTCGGCGGAAACCTTTCGTTTATCTTCTACCGTTTTCATTTGGTCAATTTTCTGCCGCGCCTGCGCGGTGGCAATTCGCGTTTTTTCAAATTCAATCTGCCGCGCATCAGCCGCTGCCACGAGTGAACGCAAAACCGTGAGATAAATGTCGGGCGAGATATTCGGATTTTCCTTCCGGCGTTCATCAAGCAGTGTTTTAATGCCCGCGCTAAAAGTGGAAATGTCCTTTGCGTTTTTCAAAACTAACGGGTCGAACACAAATTGCAGATAAGCGCGTCGCACTTCCGACGAAGCCAAGTCAGTGTCGGGCGGAACAATCGCAAAATAATCGTCGCCCGCGTTGATAAAGTTGATTGTGCCTTTGGAAGCCAGCATTTCCGGCACGATAAAAAACCGTCGCGCCCGCTCGCGGACTTCGGTTTTCTGCAAAGTCTTTTTGCCTTTTGCGTTTTTCGACTCGGTTTTGATCCGGTCAAGGTAGTTGAGCTGCGGTTTTGTATGAAGATAATCAAGTAGTTCGCCGACCATTTCAACTGTCGAAGGACGCATCTCACCACCCGCCGCCTGATAAATTTTTACATATTCGTCAAGTTTTGTATTTAAGGCGGAACGACGGTAAAACTCGCGGACAAGCGGCGCGTAATCAAGGACTTCCAATAAATCGCCGGGCAGATCGGCGGTGCGCGACGGTTCAGCCAAATCCGGTGCGGGCGACAACGCATAAGCCATCGAAATAAACGGCGCGATTATTTCCGCCTGACTTGCGTTTGGATGGCGGCGTTTATACTGGTCAATAAAAGTTTTCAGTTTTTGCCGCAATTCGGGATTTAAATCCTTTAAATCGGCTTGTAATTTTTGACGAAAATCCGCGCCCTTTTCGGTCAGAGGCGTTTCGAGTCCCGCCGCTTCGAGCGATGCCAGCACAACTATCAAGCGTTTGTTCGGCTCAATGCTGACACCATAATTCGATAAATCGAAACCCGCATTTTGAGCAGAAATATTTAGAGAGAAAATTAAAATAAAGGCAAGAAATAAAACTTTTTTCATCTCGGTTTGTGATTAAAAATTGAAGTGTTGAAAGACGCAATATGGACAAAAACATAGGGGAATCAAATTGAAAAAATCTTTGTCTATCTTGCGTCTTTACTCTATTAAAGATGCTTTTTCTTCAGCTACGGATGTCTTTACGAAAATAAAAAGGACAAAGGATTTTACCACAATTATCCTTTATCCTTTGATTTTAAGAACAGGAATTTCGCTTTATTCAAAACTGCTTAGCGCATCGCTTTCGCTATCAAAAACGTCGAAAACGGTTAAAAGTTTGGTGATTGCCAACAGGTCTTGAATTTTCTGAGTCAGATTTAATAGTTTGAGCGTTCCGCCTTCTTTGTTGACGGCGGTAAAACTCGAAACGAGTTCGCCGATGCCGCTCGAATCAATGTAGCCGACACTGCCCAAATTTAAAAGAATTTTCTTTTTGCCTTCGCTCAGCAGACGGCGAATTGTGGTGCGAAGCGCGATGCTTCCTTCACCGATTGTTACTTTGCCGTCCATATCAAGAATTGTTACATCGCCCGCTTGGCGTTCCGAAATGTTAAGTTCAGCCATTTTTATCTCCTTAGTTTTATTTTAATTAAATTTTGATTGCAGATTTTAGACTATATTCGTGTGAAAAGTCCAAGTTACACAACATTTTTATCGCCTTTTCAGCATTTTTACAATCATGCCGCCTCTTGCGTGATTAGACCATTTAACCTCGTCCATAAAAGTTTTCATAAACAAAATGCCGCGCCCGTCGGCTTTCATCAAATTTTCAGGATTGGTCGGGTCGGGAATTTCTTCGACCGCAAAACCTTCGCCGAAATCTCTAATGGTAATTTCCAAACCTTCGCTTGAGTTTTTTAACGTAATCTCGACTTGTTTTGTTTCGTCGAGTTGGTTGCCGTGTTTGACGGCGTTGGCAACAGATTCGCGCATCGCCATATTAATTGCGTAAAGTGCTTCTTCGGAAAATCCGGCGCGTGAAGCAAAATCGGTTGCTTCAACAACAGCCTTATCTATTGACTTAAGCCGACTCGGTAAATTGATTTCTTTTTTTTCTTTGTTCACAAGTTTTGATTGTAAGTTAGCGGTTTCTTAGGGTTTATGTCAAGTAAGAGTTTTGAAATCGGTTAAAATTAAAGTTTAAGATATTGCTTACTTTAATGAAATTTCTTTCCCGTCAATAAACATCCGCGTGTCACGGTCAATCTGCCTGTATTCCTTCCATTCGCCCTTTTTATTTTTCCGCCAAAAATCGGTTGATTTTGACATGGTCGAAAAGTCGACAATTCTCCCGTCGGCTAAAGCAAGTTTGCCTTTGGTCGTTGAAACGACCTCCAGCACATAATTTCCGCCGGCTACGGTAACTTTTTCAATCGTTGACGCGACTTCGGAAACTTCTTTAATTGCGGTGTAAAAAACTTTTACTCTTTCAAGAGTTTGTTTTTTGTCTAAAATTTCTTTGCCGGATTCAATCGTGTAGCCTTCGTCAAGATATTTTTCGATAACTATTATGTCCAGTTTTTTCGTGGCTTCATCAAATTCACGGTAAATTTTAGTCAATTGTGCGACATCTTTTTTATCAACCTTTTTGTTTTGCGCGGATGCCGCAAGATTTAAGCCGAAAAAAACGCATAAAGAAATTATTACGGAGAAAAGTTTTTTCATATTTCTATTTTTCAGGTTAATTTATTGTATCATCTACAGAAAAAGCAATAAATCAAATCTCGGCGGGATTTCTCACCGCCGCGATAAACGGCAGATTTCGATAACGTCCTGCCGCGTCCAAACCGTAACCGACAACAAACCTATTCGGAATCTGGAAACCGCAGTAATCAATTTCCAATTCCTTTTTGATGCGCGGTTCAGGTTTATCGAGAAGCGTGGCAATTTTGATGGAACTTGCGCCGCGCGAGCCTAAAATTTCCGTCAAACGAAACAATGTTAAACCCGTGTCAACAATATCTTCGCAGACTATAACGTCTTTGTCCCGAATCGGATTGGTCAAATCCTTCAAAATTTCTACGTCGCCCGTGCTGACCGTTCCGTCTTTATAGCTCGAAACTGCCATAAAATCTATGCTGAGCTTTAAATCAATTTCGCGCATCAAATCCGCCATAAAAACACAAGAACCTTTCAAAACTCCAACCAAAACCAAATCTTTGTCGGCGTAATCATTGGTGATTTGCTTTCCGAGTTCCTGCACGCGAGATTTTATTTGTTCAGCAGAATATAAAGTTTCTAAATTCTGATTAATAAATTCGGTTGTCATATATTTGATTGAAATGCTTTTTGGCAATACTATTTGAGCAGAGTGAAAACGTCAAACATTGTAAGGTGAAAAAGGTGAAAAGGTGAAAAAGTGGCTTGTGGATATACAGCCCTGTTTTTTCACTTTTAACCTTTTTGACCTTTTCACCCAAGAAAAAATTATGGCTGAAGACAAAGAAACCCGGATGCGCGTGCGCGAACTCGTCAAACAAGTTTTGGCAACTGTGCCAACTGAAGAAGATGCATCGAAAGAAGACTTTCCGCAGCGCGTTCTCGTCAATTCGTTAAAGGAAGAAACCGCGAAAGAATTTGACCGCGACGAATCGGCAAAAAGTCTGATTACCGAAGATGATTTGCGCGGTTTGGATTTTGGCGCGAGATTAAGAATTTCCGAAAACGCAAAATTCACGCCGCTTGCTCAAGATATTGTGCAGGAGAAATCAATCGTTTTAATCAAAAAATCTTCGCGCCGTGCGTCAGTCAAAGTTAAATCCGTCGCTGTCGGCTCAGACCACGGCGGTTTTCAATTTAAGGAACAACTAAAAGATTTTCTCGCCGAACTTGGTCTGCAAATCCGCGATTTCGGCACAAATTCCACCGACGCGGTTGATTATCCAGACTTTGCCCATGCGGTTGCCAAAGCTGTCGGCGAAAAGCAGGTTGACGCGGGAATTATCATTGACGGCGCGGGAATCGGCAGCGCGATGACGGCAAACAAAGTTCCAAACATTCGCGCCGCCGCTTGTTATTCGGTTGCGCTGGCAAAAAATTCACGCCAGCATAACGGCGCAAATGTTTTAACTTTGGGAAGCGGGCAAAATTCGTTTGCCGAAATAAAGGAAATTGTCGAAGCGTTTCTGACAACCGATTTGACGGAAGAACGGCACAAAAAGCGAGTCGGCAAAATCGAAACAATCGAAAGACAATATAAAAAGTAAAAGTTTTGTTTAATTGAAAAATAATCGTAAAATAATCCCATCAATTGAGAGGTGAAAAATCATACCGCAGATAAATCCCGAAATTTCAACTTTGAACTTATGAATAACGGCAGCTACGAACAACTTGTCGAACAAATCACCGATTTGGTTTTGTCGAAACTTGACAGCGATAATTATTGCCCGACATTTTGCCGCGCCGATGTTGAAAGAATCGTTGACGCGGGCGCGTCGCGCATCGGAATCGTTTTGGGCGAAACGGCAACCGCGCATGATTGGGCAAGTCTGGTTGACCACACGCTGTTAAAACCCGAAGCCTCAGAAAGCGATATTAAAAAACTTTGCGAAGAAGCCGTGCAGTATGGTTTTGCTTCGGTTTGCGTTAATCCGTCGTGGGTGAAAAAGGCAAGCGAGTTTCTGCGCAGCACAAATGTTCCGGTTTGCACGGTTATCGGATTTCCGCTCGGCGCAACTCTTTCTGATGTCAAGGCTTATGAAGCGCGACGCGCAATTTTTAACGGCGCACGCGAAGTTGATATGGTGATTAACATCGGCGCGTTGAAATCGGGCGATGACTGCGCGGTTGAAGACGACATTCGCGCCGTAGCGATAGCCGCGCACGAAAACGGCGTTTTATTAAAAGTAATTATCGAAACCGCGCTTCTTTCAGACGAAGAAAAAGTCCGCGCTTGCTTGGCGTCGAAAAATGCAGGCGCGGATTTTGTCAAAACTTCGACGGGTTTTGCCAAAGGCGGCGCGACAGTTGATGATGTCGCATTGATGCGGCGCGTCGTCGGCAAAGGTTTAGGCGTTAAAGCGTCGGGCGGCGTTAAAGGAATCGAAGATGCAAAAGCGATGGTCGAAGCCGGTGCAACGCGCATCGGCGCAAGCGTCGGCGTAAAAATCGCGCAGGAAGCAAGCGGCGTAAAATCAAATATCGTCGCGGGAAGTTATTAATTTGTTTAAATTCCTTAACTTGGCTTTCTAAAGCGAAACAAAAACTGAATTTGCGAGCCTTAAAAGTCAAAATAAACAACTCCGCCGCCGGAATTATCGTTATTTTCACCTTTCTTTTCTTCTTTCAAAAAACCTTGCGCGACAAACAGTTTGACGATTGTTCGGGAATCGGTTCGCTGAAATCTGTCTGAAAATGAACTCATCCGGTTGAGGTCGGCTTTTCCGAGCATTTGAATTTGGGGAACATAGCGAAATAAAAGCAGACTGTCCCACGAATAGCCATTGACTCTCAATATAAGTTCGCCTTTTTTAAAGGCTCGGTTGCGTTTGTTGTATTTGCTCAAAATTGCCGTTGCCTGTACAAAATCGTTGATTTGGTCAACAATCGGGTCGAAAATGCGAAACGCTTCATCGGGTTTGATAATCGCGTAACCTTTGACAACTTCCATCAAATCGTTTAATTCGTCTTCGTCTTCGGGATATTCGTTTGCCAAAGACTTCGCATCCTTCATTAAATTTAAGGCAACTTCGCGGTCTTTTTCCGTTTCTTTTTTGTGAAATTCCATTGCCAAAGCGACGAGTTTTTGAATTTGAGTTTTCTTTTTGCCCAGATTTCCGATTAGTTTTTTGGCTTGGTCGAGTTTGCCTTCTTTCGCAATTCGGCTGATTTTTGCCGACTCGTATTGTTCGTTGGCATTCTGCCGCGCCTTTTCGTCGGGAATTTGTTCGATAAGTTTTTTCGCCCGCGATTCGTCTTCAATCTGCGCGATTTTACCGGTTAAGGATTGATATGCCGAAACTTTTTCGTATTCATTTAATTTTGGCAAATCGGCAAGAAGTTCTTCCGGCGTGGAATTCGGATTCCAGAGTTTCTCCCGTTGCTGAATGCGCTTTAATTCAGGCGGAAGATTTTTCATCACTTCGGTCTGTTTTTGTTTGAGCAAAGGCATTTTTTCCGGCACAATTTTTTCCAAACTCGGCATAACCTGTGTCATTCCCATCGTAAGTTCCAGAGAATTTATCGGCTGCAGAAATGTGTCGGCGATTTTGACGGCGAGATCTTTTAACTGTGAATCGGTAAATTTGAACTGCTTTTCCTTTGTATTCTTCGGCGCGTTCGGATTAGTTGCGTATTGCAAAAACCGGATTGCCGCGCCTAAATCCTCGCGTCTTTTGGTTAAATCGGTGTCCGTAATTTTTTTGACAACTTCGTCTGCCAAAGCTGCTGCTTTTTTCTCGTCTTTTTGATTAAGTTTTTGCAGCAGAGGCAGAACATTCCACGAAATTCCTTTTGCCAGACTGTCTTTTATCAGCTTAATGGCTTTATCGGGATTCTGCTCGGCGGCAAGCACAGCAAAGCGTTGTTCAAGGGCAACTTCCTGCCGCACGCGAAATTGTTCGGGGTTAAAATTAAGCATACCACCTTCCTGTTTGGCATTCGGCTGGGTCGCCTTTGTCAATGCTTCGGCAAGTTTCGCCGGACGGGTTTGCACCAGCAATTCCAAAGCTAAATCGGCATCGTGTTTGGCAATTAAAGGTAAAATTTCATTGCGAATGTCGCCAAAATCAAAAACTGCCGCGTAAGGGTCGTCATCATTTTTCTTATCCTTTTCGGCTTCTGCATTGGCGACGAGAATATCGTTTCCCGAATTGCGAAAAAGTTCTCTGGCACGCTTTTCGTCAAATTTCCAATATAAATCACCGGCAATTGCATAAACAATCGCTCTGTTTTGTGCCAATTTGAGAATGCCGGCATCGCTGACTGCTTGGTCAAGCATTTCTAAAACTCGTAATTCAAGTTTCTTTTGCTGCTTTTCCTTTTCCGTTTTCGATTCGGTCGGCGAATTGTCTTGGGCAAGCGTAAGTGTAAGTGAAAAAAGAATTAAACAGGACAGACAAAGAATACGCGAAAAATTCATAGGTAACTCCTTCGATGGAAAAATGTGATTTACAATACCATCATAGCTTAGAATTAAATTAAGTTAAATATTTTTCGGGAATTTTCAATCAGACTTTTGAGATTTATTATACGAAACCTTTTTTCTGTCTGATAACGAATAACAAAGTATGGTTATCAAAAAGCCAAACGAAATAAAATCAAGCGAAATTACGCCCGAAGATGTTTATCTTAATCGGCGTAATTTTATTCGTGCAGGAGTTTTGGCGGGAACAACTCTAGCAACGGCGGGAGTTTATAAATTTCTTAATCCGCCGCCGCCGAAAGAAGTCAAAACGGCGGAAATCAACGATATTGTCAAAGCAAATGAAACGGATATTACTTCAAATGAAGAATTAACTTCGTTTGCAGACATCACCAATTACAACAACTTTTATGAATTTTCGACGAGTAAAACCGCCGTTGCGCGGGCGGCGGAAGATTTTGTAACGCGACCTTGGACGGTTTCGGTTGAAGGATTAGTTCAAAAGCCGCAGACCTTTGGCATCGAAGATTTACTGAAATTTACGCAGGAGGAACGCATTTATCGTCTGCGATGCGTCGAAGGCTGGTCAATGGTTATTCCCTGGGTCGGTTTTCCTCTGAAAACTATCTTGGAGAAGATCGAACCGCTTGGCAAGGCAAAATTTGTCGCGTTCCAGACGCTTTACGACCCGAAACAAATGCAGTTGGGTTTGTTTGCGGGAATTCAGTTTCCATATGTTGAAGGTTTGCGTCTTGACGAAGCCTTGCATCCGCTGACGATTTTGGCGACCGGACTTTACGGCAAGCAGCTGCCGAATCAAAATGGTGCGCCAATTCGTCTGGTCGTGCCTTGGAAGTACGGTTTTAAAAGTATCAAAGCCATCGTGAAAATCACTTTGACCGACACACAGCCGCCGACAACTTGGAATATTGCCGCGCCGAATGAATACGGCTTTTATTCAAACGTCAATCCGAATGTTGACCATCCGCGCTGGTCGCAAGCGACGGAACGCCGAATCAGTGAAGTCGGACGGCGCAAAACATTGATGTTTAACGGTTATGCCGAAGAAGTTGCGAAACTTTATGACGGAATGGATTTGAAAAAATTCTTTTGAATTTTTGTTCGTTGTCAGTCGTTCGTGGTTAGTTGTAAGAATTTAGCAATAACCGACGAACAACAAACAACGAACAACGAACGAAATGGATGATATAAAATTCAACAAAATAATACTTTTCGTCAACAGTCTTGTGCCGCTCGCGCTTTTAGCTTGGGATGCTTATTGGCAAAAACTCGGCGCAAATCCGATTGAGTATTTCTTACGCACGACTGGCGTTTTAACGCTTGTGTTTCTTTTTATCACACTTTCCGTTACGCCGCTTCGCCAGCATTTCGGTTGGAATCAATTGATAAAATTTAGGCGAATGCTCGGGCTTTACGCTTTCTTTTATGGCTTTTTGCATTTGATAACTTACAGTATTTTCGATAAAAGTCTAAGCATTTCGGCGATTCTCGGCGACATCTGGCAACGCCCTTTTATTGCGATTGGAATGGCGAGTTTCTTTTTGTTGATTCCGCTAGCGATTACTTCGACCAATTCCATGATAAAGCGTCTGGGCGGAAAGAATTGGCAGAAACTGCATCGGCTGGCATATATTGCCGCGATTGGCGGCATCGTGCATTTTTATATGATACAAAAATCGGACTTTACTTACCCGATTTTATTTGGAATGGTTTTGGCGGGTTTGCTTGGATATAGAATTTATGCGGCGTATGAAAAACCGAAGAAGAAGTTAGCCACGAATTACAGGAATTAACACGAATTATTAAATTTAACAGGACTTTCTCAAAAGTTGGGAATTCGGCAGCCAACTCTAAACTCTAAACTTTTAACTGATTTGCAAAGACAAATTGTTTTTCGGCAGATTAGCTGAGAGTTGAGAGTGTAAAGTGTCGAGTTCTGCTCCTGACATTTTGAGAAAGTCCTATTTAATTAGACTTATAATTTATTCGTGAAATTTGTGTAATTTGTGGCTAAAATTATCTTTTCTTAATCGGCGTAACGTGGTCAAAAGTGCGGCGGAAATCCTCGCCGTTGAGCATCACCGTTTTACTCATCTCAAAAAGACGTGAACGCAGGCGAACGCCAATTCTGTCTTCGAGCGTTTCATCGCGTTCAGCGCGGCGTTCATCAAGATAATTAGTCGTGAAAATCGTCAGTTTTTTGTCGTTATAGCGCGTGTTAATAATGTGCGCCATTGTGTCGCGCACCCAATCGGTTGGCTTTGACGCGCCGATTTCATCTAAAGCGAGAATGTCAGAATCAAAAACAGGCGCGAGAACTTTCAGTTCCGAAGTTTGCGAAACTGTATTATACGAGCCTTGAATTTCTTTTAAAAGTGCGCCGAATTCATAGAAAAGACAGGAAAATCCGCGCTCGGTCAAGCCCTTTAAAATCGAAACTGCCAGATGGGTTTTGCCAACGCCGACCGTTCCCATAAAAAGCAGACCGCGTTCAACCGCCGGATATTCCATCGTCAGCCGCGAAGCAAAACGAAAAGCGCGTTCCTGCGACGGGTTCATAACGCGGTAACTGTGGAAATGGCAATCGGTGTAACGTTTCGGAATCCGCGCTTTTTCTATCAGGTTTGAATGCGTTTTTTGCTGGCGGCACTTGCACGTCCGCACACCTTTGCCCGCGACAAACTCCATTCCTGAACCGTAACAGAGCAGACAAACCTCCGGCTCTTCGACGCTTTCGGGCGCGTCGTAAAATTCGCGCTCAGGCACGTCTTGCGCCGGATTGGGAACGGCAAAGAGCGGATGAATTTTCGCTGTTTCTCGCGGCATTTAGGAAAAACCAGACTATTTTTTATCCTGACAAACCTTGTTCTGTTGGGGAATTTTCTTCAAAATAAAGCTGAAGTCGTTTTGAATTATAACACCGAAATAAATGATTTCAAGTTTTATTTTGTTTTTAAAAATCCAATAAACATCGGACATAAATAAAAACTTGAAAAACAAAAAAAGCGAAGTCTATGAAAAGACAAGACTTAGGATTTAACAAAAAATTTACATCGGGCATAAAAAATTATCTGTCGAATTTTTCGTCCCGTCAGCTTGTGTTATATTAAATTCGATTAGTGAGAGAAGTTTTAATTATGAGTATGTTACAGAATTTGTTGATAAAACTTGGTTTGGCGGATTTAAAAGCCGAGCGCAGTCCGATTACGATTTTTTTACTTGACGACGACCAACGCCGGCATCGCTGGTTCACGAAAAGATTTGAAGGCGATGAGCTGGATATTGCCGAAACGGTTGAGGAAGCCAAGGAACTGCTTGGGCAATATGCTTACGACGCAATTTTTCTCGACCACGATTTGCTTCCGCATCATTACGAATCAAACAACCACAATGATTTTGGAAGTACCGGCTACGCCGTCGCCGAATGGCTTAATGAAAATAAAGAACTAAACCGCGCCGCGACCATTATTGTTCACACGCGGAACGCCGACGGCGCACTTCGGATGGTTGAAAAACTGCGCGAATCAGGCAGACAGGTCGAATACGTCCCGTTTCCGATGCTTGACATAAAAATAAAAAATTACTGGGAAAGATGAAATAAAAGTAAAAAGTAAAAAGTAATGAAAGAAGAAGAACTTGACGTTGGAGAATTCAAAGATTTGAAAGTAAGGTTAAATCAAATCCTAGAATAGCTGACATCAGAGAAAGAACTTTTGCCTCTGCCGTCAGAATCATCAAACTTTGTAAGTTTTTAGATAAAAACTCTGATGTCAGCAAAACGCTTATTAGCCAATTAATTAATGCAGGAACTTCGGTTGGCGCAAATTTAGAAGAAGCGAAAGCCGCGCAAAGCAGAGCGGACTTTATTCACAAAAATTCAGTTTCCTTGAAAGAAGCACGGGAATCAAACTTCTGGCTGAGATTGATTTCAGCAACAGAAAATTTTAACGACCCCGTTAGAAAAGGCATTAATGATTTAGAATCTGAATCTCTTGAAATAGCTAATATTATAGGCAAAATCATCACTTCGACCAAAAAGTGATTGTTTGATTCTGCCTTTTTACTTTTTACTTTTGCCTTTTTACTTTGATTCTTCTTTCTGCGTTTGCTCAATCACGCGCTTTAAAGCATTTTTCAAATTCTCATCTTTTGCTTTTTCCAGAGATTTATTCAAAGCTAATAAATATGCGGTTTTCAAGGCTTGTTCTTGTGGAACTTTGATATCAGGCTCAACGCCCGTGCCTTCCCAATTTGTTTTGGTAATCGGGTTAATGGCGCGTCCGGTCGGAATAAATACGCCGAAGTTCTCGGTTAAACGAAACATTCCGCCCGGATTTGCGCCGCCGCCGGTTGTTTCACCGACAATTGTGGCGCGTCTTAATACTTTTAAGTTATTGCTAAATTCTTCCGCACCGGAAAATGTGCGGCTGCTGGTCAAAACATAGACATCTTTGTCGCCGTATTTTTTGCCCGCCACATTCGGCTTTGTCCAGAATTCTTCCGTTTTGTCGCCTTCACGCCAATAAAGATTATTGAGATGAACCGGCTTATCGCCGAAAAGATACGAGCTAATCAGCGCAACCATTGCCGGATTGCCGCCGCCGTTTTTCCGCAAATCAAAAATCAGCGCGTCGGTATTATTAACAAAATTCAATGCCGCCGCCACGGTCTCCGCGCCCAACTCCGCATCGGTAAATCCGCGAAAATCAATGTAGCCGATATTTCCCGGCAATCGTTCGACTTTTTCAAACCCGTAATTGATGCGTTTTAGATAACTGCTGTATTCCGCTTTTTCCGCTTCGGTCGGTTCACCGCGTTTGACGCGGACGGGAATCGGCTGGGCAGAATAACGAACGCGCAAATGTTTATCTTTGCTGACCGACTGCAAATCGGCGGTTAATTTTTCGGTCAATTTCTGTGCGCTCGTAATTTGCTCATATTCCTTATTTTTTATTCGGCTGCGAATGTCAGCTTCCATCTTTTTCGCTGTTTCCGGGAAAATATAATTATTATTTAATTCCTTCAAAAGGCTTTCGATAACTTGGGTTCGCACCGCCGCGTCTATTATCGCATCGGGCGGCGTGTTGTTCGGCTGCTGCGCGACAATGATGATGTTTGAAAAAATAAATATACCGCCGACGGCAATTATAAAAACAAATAAAGATGTTATTTTCTTCATAAAATTTCTCCTTGTGAACTAAAATTTAGATTTTCTTCAGCCCTTTCAATAACAAATCCGCAATATGAAGCGTTTTTTCTTCGATTTCCCGACGCTCGCCGAGTTCCTGCGTCGTTAAACTAAACGGAAGCAAAGAGTTGGTGGCAAGCAAAAATGTTTCGGCAAGTTTAACCGCATTTTCTGCTTGAAACTCTTTTTTTGCTTGCCCTTCGCTGATGACTCGGGCAAAAATTTCAGCTTCTTCGGCAAAGTATTGTTTCCGCCGCGCAAGTAGTTTCGGACGCAGACCGGCAAGTAAATCGTTCAGGCTTTGCTTGTAATGCTGAACGCTGTCAAAACGAAGTAAAACTCGTGCCAGCAGCATTTGCCGCAGTTTTTCTTCAGAAGAAACCGCACTTTCGGCAATCGCTTTTAGTTGTTCTTTAACCCGCTCGACTATGCGGTCAATGTGCGAGAGCGCGATTTCTTCCTTGCTCGAAAAATGCAGATAAATGCTTCCCTTTCCGATTCCGACTTCTCTCGCCAAATCGTCAATCGTCATTTTCTGGTATCCGAAATTTGACAAAAAAAGGTCGGTCGCATCTAAAATTGCTTCTCTGACTTCAATTGATTGAACGGCTGCTTTCATATATTTTGACTATTGACTAATTTCGTGTTCTAGTCAAATCTTAATACGGCGACGGAAAAATTTTGTTCCAATTTATTTTTCAATTTATTTCTTAAAGCGAAAAATTTAGCATTTACAAACCTGCCAAGTCCCATTTGCGAATAATGTCATTTATCAAACCGGCAACTTTGTCGGTAACTTTGACAAAATACTCATCGGCTTTTTTCTGGTCAAATTTCGGATAACCTTGTCCTTTTTGATAAAGTCCGATTGACGAATTGGCGAGAGAAGTCGGAATCGGAAAGGGAAGCATTTATCTGCATTTTTCGAGCAAGGAAGAAATCGCGCTCTCGCACATTGACCGCATAGTCGAGCGGGTTAAAGA
>MWZA01000002.1 GCA_002050455.1 Acidobacteria bacterium 5-1
GTTTGCAGAGCAGAGTTTCCGGCGGGCAGTTTGAAGATGATTTGAACACCTTGCGCCTGCGCCCGTTTTTCACGCTCAATGTTTTTGGCTCGTATCGTCTGTTTCAAAAGTTCGAGATTTTTGCGGCAGTCGAAAATATTTTTAATAATCGCTACGACATCGGACGCACGCCTGTTTTGACAGTTGCCGCACCGCGTTTCGTCCGCGTCGGCTTGCGTTTTGATTTTAAGAGAAAATAAACATAGCTGCTGATGACATAAATAAATACAAGATAAAATCAAGAATTAGCCGAGTTAATCCGTCTTTATCTGCGGTTTCACTTCTCTTTAGCTTTTATCAAATAATCAATTTAATGGTAAAGTATCAATTTTCAAACTAAAGATATGAGCAATCACGAACCAAATAAAATCATTTTTTCGATGGTCAAGGTCAGCAAGTTTTACGACAAAAAGCCTGTCCTAAAAGACATTTATCTATCATTTTTTTACGGCGCGAAAATCGGCGTTCTCGGTCTGAACGGTTCGGGAAAATCTTCGCTTTTAAAAATTATCGCGGGCGTTGACAAGGATTTCAACGGTGAAGTCATTTTTTCGCAAGGTTACAGCGTCGGCTATCTGGAACAAGAACCAAAACTTAATGAATCAAAGACGGTCAAACAAATCGTTGAAGAAGCCGTGCAGGAAACGGTTAATCTTTTGGCAGAATTTGACGAAATTAATATGAAATTCGGCGAAGAAATGTCCGACGACGAGATGAACAAACTGCTTGAAAGACAAGGCGAAGTGCAGGAAAAACTTAACGCAGCAGACGCTTGGGATTTGGATTCTCGGCTGAAAATGGCAATGGACGCGCTCCGGTGTCCGCCGCCGGACGCGCCCGTTAAAAACCTTTCGGGCGGCGAAAAACGCCGCGTTGCCTTGTGTCGTCTTTTATTACAAAAGCCCGATATTTTGTTGTTGGACGAACCGACCAATCACTTGGACGCGGAAACCGTCGCGTGGCTCGAACAGCATTTGCAGAAATATGAAGGCACTATCATCGCTGTTACGCACGACCGATATTTTCTCGATAATGTCGCGGGTTGGATTTTGGAACTTGACAGAGGCGAAGGCATTCCTTGGAAGGGAAATTATTCGTCTTGGCTCGAACAAAAGCAAAATCGTCTAGCAGGCGAAGAAAAATCTGAAGATGAACGCCAAAAAACGCTTGAAAGAGAACTCGAATGGATTCGGATGTCGCCGAAAGGCAGACACGCAAAATCAAAAGCGCGAATCAACAATTACGAACAACTTGTTTCGCAGGAATCGGAAAAACGCAGCGAGGATTTGGAAATTTTTATTCCCGTCGGCGAGCGTTTAGGCGATGTTGTCATCGAAGCCCAACAAGTCGGTAAAAGCTACGACGACAAATTGTTGTTTGAAAATCTCGAATTCAGTTTGCCGCGCGGCGGAATTGTCGGCGTAATCGGCGCAAACGGCGCGGGCAAAACGACGCTTTTTCGCCTTATTACCAAACAGGAAACGCCGGACGCGGGCGATTTCAAAGTTGGAACAACAGTCAAACTCGGCTACGTTGACCAATCGCGCGATTCTTTGAACGCCGACAAAACGATTTGGGAAGAAATTTCCGACGGCTTGGATTTGGTGATGCTCGGCAAGCGCGAAGTCAATTCCCGCGCTTATGTTTCACGGTTTAATTTTTCCGGCACAGACCAGCAAAAGCGCGTCGGACAGCTTTCGGGCGGCGAGCGCAATCGCGTTCATCTGGCAAAAATGCTTAAAAGCGGCGCGAATGTTTTGCTTTTGGACGAACCGACCAATGATTTAGATGTGAATACGATGCGTGCGCTCGAAGAAGCATTGGAAAATTTCGCGGGCTGCGCTGTTGTCATCAGCCACGACCGCTGGTTTCTGGACAGAATCGCCACGCACATTCTGGCGTTTGAAGGCGATTCAAAAGTCGTCTATTTCGACGGCAATTTTTCGCAATACGAAGCCGACAAAAAGGCGCGGCTCGGACAAGCTGCCAACCAACCGCATCGCATCAAATATCGTAGTTTAACACGGGCATAAGAAATTTAACGCAAAGTCGCAGAAACGCAAAGACGCAAAGAATTTTTGATTATTTTTCTCTTTCCTTTGCGCCTCTGCGACTTTGCATCTTTGCGTTAAAATCAACGCTGGTTTTCTGAACTGACATTTTCCAATGAACAATTCACACCAACGATTTATCAATGCGTTAAAAATTAACCAACAAAGTTTTAACGTTTCTCTCAGCACGGAAAAAATAAAAGAACTTGCTGTTTATTACGAACTCGTTCAAGAACACAACCAATTTCTTCATCTTGTCGCGCCGTGTTCACCCGAAGAATTCGTCGTTCGCCACATTTTAGAATCGCTCACGCTTTTAGAGTTTTTGCCGAAAAATGCAAAGTTTGCCGATGTCGGCGCAGGCGCGGGTTTGCCTTCGATTCCGTGTTTAATTTTACGGGAAGATTTGCACGGCATTTTGATTGAATCGAAATTGAAAAAAGCCGACTTTTTGCAAGAAGTTTTGGCAATATGCAAATTAAACAGCCGCGCTGAAATTCTCAACCGTCAATTTGAAGAACTCGAAAGAGGCGATGTTTGCTACGTTTTATGTCGTGCGCTCGACAAATTTACACAAAAACTTTCCAAACTTCTCAAATGGTCTGGTAATTGCACTTTACTTTTTTTCGGAGGAAACGCTTTGCGCGAAGAACTGAAAAAATATGGCGTAAAGTTTGAAGAAAAATTGATGCCGCTGTCCGAACAAAGATTTCTTTTTGTTTCCGCGAAATAAAAAAGTTTTTATTTGCGTGTTTTGAGATGTTGTTTCATCTTTGATACAATGTCTTATATGAAGCACGAAGCAAATAAAAAAAAGACGACTGTAAATGCTCAACCAAAGGCGAAAAAATCTGTTTCGGCTGCAAAAAAGTTTTCTGAAATAAAAACAAAACCAACTACATTAAAACAGGAAGCTAAAACGAAATCGAAGAAAACAACGGCGGCTGTATCCGTTAAAAAAATTGAGCCGAAAAAACAAAAAATCGCGCCTGTTTCTCCTGTCAAAAAAGCTAAGCCGCCAACGCAAAAAACTAATGCGGCTGTTTCTGCGCGAAATGTAAAGCCGCCGACAAAGAAAGTTAAATCTGTTGCCGCAACCAAAAAAACTAAAAAGACGAAAAAGGTTACACAAATTAACTCCGTCAAAAAGCCTAAATCTACAATTAAAAGTGCGAAAACGTCTGTTTCCAATCAAAAAGCAGAGCCGAAAATAAAGAAAGTTAAATCGGTTGCGCCGAATATCGAACTTAATAAAAAGAAGCGTATTTTGGAATGCTTGAAAGAAAAACTTGCCTTCCGTGAGGAAGTGATGACCGAACTCCACGCCGAACTCAAACAATTTGAGGCAAATTATACGATGGAAGTCG
>MWZA01000088.1 GCA_002050455.1 Acidobacteria bacterium 5-1
GCTACAGCCTTGCCGAAAAATTCTGAAAACACATCGAGCGGCGTGGTTTTGGTGATTGAAGATTTGTCGGAATTGATTGCCGCCCAACGCGCTTCGGCGTGGCAGGAAGTTGCCCGCAGAATGGCGCACGAGATAAAAAATCCGCTGACGCCGATTCAACTTTCGGCGGAACGCATCGCCAAGCGATTCGCGTCAGTCCAAAATCCAAAGTCCAAAGTCCAAAGTTTGTTGGAAGTTTTCACCGCTAAAAGTGAAAACCAAAAACCGAAGACCGAAGACCAAACCGCAAAAGTTATCAAAGACGGAACGGAAACCATTCTACGCGAAGTCAATTCTCTAAAATCAATGGTTGACGAGTTTTCGCGTTATGCGCGGCTTCCGAATGCGAAATTAGAAAGCGGCAGTTTGAACGAAGTTATTAAACAAGTTACGGCTCTTTACGACGACCGATTTTCAAATGTGCAAATCGAACTGAACTTAGCCGAAAACCTGCCCAACGCAATGATTGATGAAGAACAAATGCGGCGCGTGTTCGTTAATTTAATCGAAAACTCACTCGAAGCGTTTGATAAAATCCAAACAGACAGGCGAATTTTTATCAAAACTTATCACGATGCGGCGCGTGATTTAATCGTCGCGGAAGTCTCCGACAACGGCAATGGCATTGCGCCGTCGGATTTTCAAAAACTTTTTCAGCCGTATTTTTCGACCAAAGGACGCGGCACCGGTTTGGGTTTGGCGATTGTGCAGAGAATCGTCAGCGAACACGGCGGGAAAATTCGGGCTGGAAATAATTCTCCAAAAGGCGCGAAATTTATTGTAGAATTGCCTGTAATAGTTTAGTTTTTTTATAATGAAAGCTAAAAATGAATTTGAAGCTATAATTTCCGAAATTCATGAATTATTAAAAGAACTTCCGCCCGAAAAAGTTGAAGCGGTAAAAAACTTTGTTTTATTTCTACAATATCGTCACAAAAACGAAGAAAAAATTTCAGAGAATGAATAGCACACTTTTAATCGTTGACGATGAACGCGGCATCCGCGAAACTCTGCGCGGAGTTTTGGAAGACGAAGGTTTTGAAGTGGAAACCGTCGAGTCGGGCGAAGCGTGTCTAAAAGCAGTTGAAAAAAATAATTTCGGCTGCATTCTGCTTGATGTTTGGCTTCCGGCAATTGACGGTTTGGAAACGCTCAAACGCTTGCGCGAGAACGGCAATAATTCCGCCGTGGTGATGATTTCGGGACACGGCAATATCGAAACCGCCGTTAACGCGACGAAACTCGGCGCGTTTGATTTTATCGAAAAACCGCTTTCTTTGGAAAAAACTATTCTCACCGTCAGAAATGCCATCAAGCAGAGAGAATTAGAACGAGTCAATCAAAGTTTGGCCGAAAGGCTCAATCAAGAATATGAAATGGTCGGCGAATCGGTGGCGATGCGTGCGCTTCGGAAACAAATTGCGATTGTCGCGCCGACCGACGGCAGAGTTTTGATTTCAGGCGAATCGGGAACGGGCAAAGAACTTGTGGCGCGGGCGATCCACGCGCAGTCGAAACGGAAAAACGCGCCGTTTGTCGAGATAAATTCCGCCGCGATTCCCGAAGATTTAGTCGAATCGGAACTTTTCGGACACGCGAAAGGTGCATTTTCAGGCGCGATAAACGCGAAAAAAGGAAAGTTTGAACTTGCCGACGGCGCGACGCTTTTTCTTGATGAAATCGGTGATATGTCGCCGCGCGTGCAGGCAAAAATGCTGCGCGTTCTCGAAGAGCAACGCTTTGCACCGGTTGGAAGCAATGTGCCGGTTAAGGTTGACGTGCGCGTGATTTCTGCAACCAACAAAAGATTGGATAATCTGATTGAAGACGGCGATTTTCGCGCCGATTTGTTCTATCGCCTGAATGTTATTCCGTTTCAAATTCCGCCGCTTCGTGAACGCCGCGAAGATGTTCCGCTTCTGGTTGAACATTTCAACCAAAAATTCTCAGCCGATTACGGCAAAAAACCGAAAATTTTTACTAATGAAGCAATTGAAACGTTGCAAAATTATTCGTGGCTCGGAAATGTCCGCGAACTTCGCAACACGATTGAGCGCGTCGTCATTATGCACGGCAAACAAAAGATTTCGGCGGGCAATCTGCCTGAATTTAGCGCAGCCAACGAGTTGCCCGCGTCGTCTTTTCGTTTTCCGTCATTCAAAAAAGCCACCGACGCTTATCAACGCGAATTTATTCTGCACAAACTCGCCGAAGCCGACGGCAACATCACACGCGCCGCCGAATTGATGGGAGTTGACCGCAGCCATTTGCACAGAAGAATGAAAAATCTGGGAATTAACGCTGAAAAAATAAAAGCAGATTACTAACAGCGGAACTGACGCAGGCGAAAACCACCAATGACAAGCTAAAGTTTAACGGACAACTTCGATAACAAAGCCGCTGCCCGCGCCGTCCGCGTCCAATGACTTGTTGGGCTGCGCCTCGATTAAGAGCAACCTTCAACATAACCCACCTCTAGAAGCCTAGCTGTGCGAAAACTTGTTACGCGCTTTCCGTCGGTTTCAAAAATAATACTATAGTTTCCGCTCTTCATCTCAACTTCTATGTAATGCCCATCAACGTATTTGTGCGGACCTACTTTATACATTCCCTTGTAAAGGCGTTTGATTTTGGCTTCGGTGTCGCCAACCTTCGCGCCTCTGTCAGTTGCATAGCCTCGCCCAAAAACATCAATTCGCGCAATGGTTCGATTATTAACCATAAAGCTTACGTTTTTGAAGCCGCTTTTAGGAGAAATGTAATAGCAATCCTCTTGTTCTTCTCTCACAAGACGAACGCCAAGTGCTTTTGAGGCTTTTGAAACTGTCATTCCGACTTTAAGCGAACCGAAACTATTATACGTAACGACATATTTAGGAGCGCGTTTGATTTGCGCGTTCAACGACGGCGAAACGGTCAGAAGAAAAGCAATCATTAAGATGAAACAAGAAATCTTCATTTTCCTCATTCTATATTCGTCCGTTCGGAAATAGGCGAAGCAGCCCAATCTTAATATTATACCAATTCAAGAAGCATTGTGCGTATCGGGGCAGAAGCCGGCGCGAAAGCCGTGGCGCAGATTTGGTGTGTTTTGCACCCTTGCTGACGCACGGGTTTCCGCTTTTTATGCATAATCCGATTTGAATCCGTGTTAGTAATCGGCGCAAAGTATTTTCTAAACGGAATCATAGTATAGCGGTAGTAAAAAAAGGCAAGGTTAAAAAACCTGGTCGTGTAACAGAAGAGATGTTTGAAAAGTCGGACAAGTTAAGATTTCAAATGTGCATTATGAAACAATAACTTGTCCTGTTTGTTCAAGCCTGAACATCAAGAAGAATGGCATAAACAAACAGG
>MWZA01000026.1 GCA_002050455.1 Acidobacteria bacterium 5-1
AGGTCATCTTCGGATTGTGCTTGCTCATCACTTTGGTGATTGCCGCCGTCAGCGTCGTCTTGCCGTGGTCAACGTGTCCGATTGTTCCGATGTTCACATGCGGCTTCGACCTATCAAATTTCTCTTTACTCATAATTTTGATGCCTCAAAAATTTATTTTTGTTCAATTCCTAAATACTTCTTAATATGCTTTGCAAGTTTTTCATCAACTTCCGAATGTCTTGGAACAGGTTGCTTTTGCCCATTTAACGGATTTAAATAAATATCGTGTCGTTAAGCCGTGTCGCAGCAAAACGCATCCGGCTTTTGTCAACTGCTTTATCAAATCTTTCCGCTTCATATCACGATTTCTTTAATCTGATATTCTTGCGGAACGTCATCCATTGCCATTAAAACAAACGCATCTTTAAGATTTTCTTCTAACTCTAGAAGCGTTTCGCCCTGCGTCATTATTTCGGGATACTCTAACAATTTACCTAACCAAAATTTGTCGGATTGCCAATAAATCATGGTCATTTTTGTATTTGTCAGACTCATCATAATGCCTAGCTTGCCGCGCCTTTAACTTTGGCGATAACTTCTTCGGCAACATTTTTCGGTGCTTGGTCATAACGCTCAAAGTGCATTGTCGAAGTAGCTCGACCTTGAGTTGCGCTTCTTAAATCCGTTACATATCCAAACATATCCGAAAGCGGAACATACGCCGTAATAACTTGGACATTGCCAAGACGCGGCTCCATTTTTTCAATTTGTCCGCGACGGCGGTTTAAATCGCCGTTGACTGCACCCATATATTCTTCCGGCGTTACCACTTCGACCTTCATAATCGGCTCAAGCAAAACCGGTTTCGCTTTTCTGACCGCTTCTTGGAAAGCCAGACTTCCCGCGATGTGAAATGAACGCTCGTCGGAATCAACTTCGTGAAAAGAACCAAACACGAGTCTGGCTTTGATGTCCACGAGTTCGTAACCTGCCAGAAATCCGCGCAGCATCGCGTCTTTGATTCCTTCGGAAACAGGTTTGATAAATTGTTTCGGAATCGCGCCGCCGGTAATTTTGTCTTCAAAAACGTAACCTTCGCCGGGCGCGGGTTCGATTTCGAGTTCGACGTGCGCGAACTGCCCGCGACCACCGGATTGTTTTTTGAAAATTTCTTTGCCGGGCGCGGGAATTGTAATTGTTTCACGATATGCCACCTGCGGTTTGCCGACATTGGCTTCCACGCCGAATTCGCGTTTCATTCGGTCAACAATAATTTCCAAATGAAGTTCGCCCATTCCGGCGATGATTGTCTGCCCGGTTTCGTGGTCGGTAGAAACTTGAAAACTTGGGTCTTCCTGTGCCAGACGGTTTAAGGCAATGCCCATTTTGTCTTGGTCTTGACGAGTTTTCGGCTCGACGGCGACACGCACCACCGGGTCGGGAAATTCCATTGATTCAAGAATAATCTGCTTGTTCTCGTCGGAAATCGTTTCGCCCGTCGTGACGTTTTTCATACCGCCGATAGCGATAATTTCGCCCGCCGTTGCCGATTCAACGTCTTCGCGTTTGTTGGCGTGCATTAGCATCAGCCGTCCGACGCGCTCTTTTGTGCCTTTGATTGTGTTATAAACGTAAGAACCTGATTTAACCGTTCCCGAATAAATTCGCACAAAAGCAAGTTGTCCCAAATGTTTGTCCGCCATCAGTTTGAAAACCAAACCTGAAAACGGCGCACTCGCGTCGGCAGCACGTTCTTCAATTTCGTCAGTTTTCGGATTTACGCCTTCAATCGCCGGCACATCCAACGGACTTGGCAGATAATCAACCACTGCATCAAGCAACGTCTGCACACCTTTATTTTTGAAAGCCGAACCGGTAACAACCGGCACAATTTTCATTGCCAGTGTGCCTTTGCGGAGAGCTTGGCGAATTTCGTCTTGGCTGATTTCTTCGCCTTCCAAGTATTTTTCCATCAAATCGTCGTCAATACTCGAAACGGCTTCGACTAATTTCTCGCGGGCTTCTTTGGCGGCATCAACTAAATCGGCGGGAATTTCGACAACTTCATATTCCGCGCCTTTGGTTTCGTCGTTCCAAATCAAACCTTTCATTTTGATTAAATCAACCACGCCCTTTAATTGGTCTTCGAGTCCAATCGGAATTTGCAGAGCGACGGCATTTGCGCCGAGACGAGTTTTAATCGAATCAAATGAGCGTTCAAACGAAGCACCGGCGCGGTCAAGTTTATTGATAAAGCAAATACGCGGAACTTTGTATTTATCGGCTTGCCGCCAAACAGTTTCGGATTGCGGTTCAACACCGGCAACACCGTCAAAAACAGCAACCGCGCCGTCGAGAACGCGCAAAGAGCGTTCGACTTCCATTGTAAAATCAACGTGACCGGGCGTATCAATAATGTTAATGCGATATTCGGTATTATTGCGAGTCCAAAAACAAGTGGTTGCCGCAGACGTAATCGTAATGCCGCGCTCTTGTTCCTGCTCCATCCAGTCCATCGTCGCCGTTCCTTCGTGAACTTCGCCGATTTTGTGCGAAACGCCGGTATAATAAAGCACGCGCTCGGTCGTCGTGGTTTTACCCGCGTCAATGTGCGCCATAATGCCGATGTTTCTAAATTTTTCTAATCCTGTCCTTGACATAACTTTTGTCCTTTGTCATTTGTCCTTTGTCATTTGTTTGCCCTCTTGCGAATGACAAATGACAAAGGGTTAAGGACTAAAAACGATAATGCGCAAACGCTTTGTTCGCATCCGCCATACGATGAACATCGTCTTTTTTCTTGACCGAACCGCTTCTGTTATTTGAAGCGTCGAGAATTTCGCCGACGAGTTTATCGGTCATCGTTTTTTCACTTCTCGCCCGCGCAAATCCGACAATCCAACGAATTGCCAAGGTATGACGGCGGTCTTTGGTAACTTCGAGCGGAACTTGGTAAGTTGCGCCGCCGATGCGACGTGATTTGACTTCCAAAGTCGGCGCGACGCTGTCAATCGCTTTTTTGAAAACTTTCAACGGTTCTTCGCCCGTCTTTTCGGCGATTTTTTCCATCGCGCTGTAAAATGCTTTTTCGGCAACCGATTTTTTTCCCGCCAACATCACGCCGTTGATGAATTTTGTAACCATCACGCTGTTGTAAATCGGGTCGGGCAATATATCTCTCTTTGCGGCAACTCTTCTTCTTGGCATATCTTTTCAGTTATCAGTTATCAGTTATCAGTTTTTTTGACTGATAACTGTTTATTTCGCTCCTTTCGGACGTTTCGCGCCGTATTTTGAACGCGATTGGTTTCTGTTGGCAACACCCGATGAATCGAGCGTTCCGCGAATAACGTGATAACGAACACCGGGCAAATCTTTGACGCGGCCGCCGCG
>MWZA01000018.1 GCA_002050455.1 Acidobacteria bacterium 5-1
ACAAAGGGCAAAGGCGATGGTTTTATCAAAGTTGGCGATTTCGGTCTGGCAAAACTCGTCAATCAAACCGTAACCGATGTTAGTTCAAATGCTGCGCCTGCTTCACGCGGCATTATCGGAACGCCGGAATTTATGTCGCCCGAACAGATGCAGCCCGAACTCGGCGTTGATGTCCGCGCCGATATTTACGCGCTCGGCACGATTGCTTATTTGATGCTCGGCGGAAAAACGCCTTTTTCGGGCGATTTGATGCAGCTTGTGATGCAGAAAATTATGCACGCGCCGCCGCCGCTTTCGACCTTGCGCTCGGATATTCCGAAAGATGTTGAACGGGCGATTATGCGGGCTTTGGAAACCGACCCGAACAAACGTCCGGCAAGTGTTCGAGAATGGATTGAGGAACTTGAAGAAGCGGCGGAAAATGTTGACGATAAAACCAATGTCGGCTCATCCAGACTTGTGATTCTAGCTCCGATTGGCGCGGAAGTTTATGTCAATGATGAAAGAAAGGGAAGCGTCGGAAGTTCCGGCAGATTGGTTTTGTCAACTGTTCCCGCCGGACAGCATATTTTAAGAGTTTCAAAAGCGGGCGAAAAAGACGATGAGCGCGTCATTGAAATCCGCGAAGACACAGACGAACAAGTTATCCAAGCGCAGCTCAAAACTTTGCACGGCGCAGCCAGCCAGCCTTCACAGGCAGGCAGCGGCGGTGATGTTCCTTCCAGCATATTGCCGGGCATTGTTGCTTGCACCAACTGCCATGCGCGTTTTGCCGAAGGTGTAAAATTTTGCGGACGTTGCGGTAATCAATCTTTTTCCGTCATCAACGAAAGCGAAAATAAACAAGGTTTTCCGTGTCCGCGTTGTTCGGCAAATCTGCCTTCCGCTTCCAAATTTTGCGGACGCTGCGGGTTAAAAATCGGTCAAACGCGCAGTTTGCAGTCGAATCAATCTGTAGGAGTTCTTTCTAACTTTTCACAAAATATTCCCGGACAAGTCAAGAAAATTTGCGGACGCTGCGGCGAGAAATTTCCACCGAATGTTAGATTTTGCGGCAGATGTGGATTTGATTTGAACTAAAATTCAATTATAGAATGATATTCCCTCAAAAAATGTCTATAATGTCTAGAAAGAGTTTTAGCTTTCGCCGTAGCCATAGGGAATAAGAAAATGAAAGTTTGCCCAATATGTCATCAAACCTATGCGGATAATGACCAAAATTTTTGTTTGAACGACGGCGGAACTTTAACGCGGTTGACCGACGATGCACCGCCGACCATTTTTATGGAACCGCCGCGCATTACCAATCAAACGAATTGGGAGAATTCTGAGCCGATTTCCCCTTGGCAAAACCATCCGAATTTGCAGAATCCGTCTTTTGCTTCGCCGATGCGGGTTCAAGGCAAAGACCAGACTTTGCCAACAGTTTCGCTTGTTTTGGGAATTTTAAGTTTTGTTCTGATTTGCTGCTACGGCGGAATTCCGTTTGGAATCGGCGCGTTGGTAACCGGTTATCTCGGCTTGAACAATTTCAACCATAACCCGATGCAGTATGGCGGAAAGGGTTTGGCTATTGCCGGACTAATTCTCGGAGCAATTAGTGTTTTAGGTTCGGTAATTTTTATATTATTTGCGATATTGGGAAGTTTAAAATAAATTTTATAACAGATGCGAGTAACATTGCGCGTGATTGCAGGACCACAGACGGGGCGCGTTTTCACGTTTGACCAACACGAAACCTTTATGATTGGGCGGAGCGAAGATTCACAATTTTGCTTGCCTCAAGATCGCTATTTTTCGCGTAATCACTGTCTTTTGGAAATTGCCCCGCCGCAATGCTTTTTGCGTGATTTGGGTTCGACCAACGGAACTTACGTCAACGGCATCAGGGTTGAAACCGCCCATTTGAAAAACGGCGACCGCATACAGGGCGGCGAGACGGTTTTAGAAGTGGAGGTAACAGCGGATGCCGCTATGGATTTTTCTTTAAAAGCTCCGCAAATCGGAATTCAAACAGTTCCGTCCGTAATATCAATTCAATGTCTGAATTGCGGCATACCGTCGAAAGTCGAAGCCTCCCGCCCCGATATTAAACTTTCCTACGTTTGCGACGATTGCCGCGAAAAATTAAAGAAAAGTCCGCAGCCTATTCCGGGTTATCAAATGATTCGCATTCTCGGACAAGGCGGAATGGGAAGCGTTATGCTGGCTCGCGCGGTTTCAAACGGTCGCGCTGTTGCCATAAAAACTTTGCTGCCGGAAGTTGCCGTCAGCGAACAATCTTTAAAACGGTTTATACGCGAAATAGAGGTTGCGGCAAGTTTGCAGCACCCGCATATCGTCAGTTATATCGAACACGGCACACATAATGGCATTGTTTATCTGGTGTCGGAATATGTCGGCGGGATGGATGCTCATAAACTCCTCAAACATCGCGGCGGAAAACTTCCTTATCAGGAGGTAGTGAAAATCATCGAACAAACACTTTCCGCACTCGATTTTGCACATTTATTGGGATTTGTCCACCGCGACATCAAGGAGCAAAACATTTTGGTTGACGGCGCGTTTCCGAATTTTGTCGCCAAACTAACCGATTTCGGGTTGGCGAAAAGTTTTAAAGAATCCGGGATGAGCGGCGTAACAATGGTCGGCGACGTTGCCGGAACGATTGCATATATGCCGCCCGAACAAGTCAGGGATTTTAAGGAAGTGCGCCCGCCTTCCGATATTTATGCAATCGGAATGACGGCTTACGGTTTGTTAACTGGCGCACACGCCCTCAATCTTTCACCAAAGGCAGGAATTTCCGAAACTGTTAAGGCAATTTTTGAAAAACCGTTTGTGCCGATTTCCCGGCATCTGCCGAACATTCCTATGCAAATTGCGGCAGTTATCGAAACCGCCATTGCCAAAGAAGTTGAACGGCGTTGGCGGTCGGCAGGAGAAATGCGCGAAGCCCTTCTCAAAGCAGCCGGTTAAATTGAAAACTGTGTAAATTTCAATTTACCAATAATTAAAAGCTATCTCAAAAATAAATTTCAAGCGTTCAGAGTCCAAACTTTAGCTTGCTCCGCCCGCCAAGCGCGGCGGAAGACACGCTCTCTGCGTGGACTCTAAACGTTTCGCGCGTATTCTTGAGATATACTTCTAATAAACCTGAGTTCGAGATAAGAAAGAATTAGAGAAAACTCACAATCACAAGATAGAATTGAGTTTAGCAAACCAAACTAATCTTAGAAGGAGTTTTCTCTATGGATATTCTAACCGTTTTTTGTGAAAT
>MWZA01000069.1 GCA_002050455.1 Acidobacteria bacterium 5-1
CTGCAACACTGCAGTATTTTGTGTCCGAAAGTTTTATTGCTTGAGCAACAGCTTGTTCGGAAACGTCGCGTCCATATACGATATGGTGAATATGAAGTCTTATAAATGAGCGCGGATGTTCTTCGCGCCGCTCGCCGGTAATTTCGGCTTTGTAATCGGTAATGTCTTGACGTTTCTTTTGCAAAATCGAAACGACATCAACCGCCGTGCAAGCCGCCACTGAAACTAGAAGCATTTCGAGCGGCGACGGCGCAGATTTCCTATCACCTTTGGTATCAATAATTTGTGCGTGTCCGCTCGGCGTTGTGCCGATATAAAATTCGTCGCCGGCGTATTGAACTGTTGCTTTGTAATTGCTCTCTGACATAAAAGTTTTTCCTTGTTTTGAACGAATATAAAGAGTAAATTTGCAGAATTTTAACACAAATTTTTTGAAAGCAGAACGATATTTTGCCGCTCATAATCTTTTGGCATAATAAGTGCTTCTTAGCCTGCGGCAAACGTTATTTAGATTTTGCGAAGTGATTTTGAGAAGGAGAAAAGCGATGAATAGGTTTAAGAATATATTTTCGATTTATTTAATGATGGGTCTGATGATTTTCGGCGTTGTCGCGCAAGCCGACGGGCAAGTTCGCCGTAACGAGCGCGAAGTGCGCGATATTTTGCGGAGTTTGAATTCAAAAGTCGGCGATTTTCGTTACAGCTTAAACAATGAATTAAACCGCCGTTCAAAAAATCAAAAGGACGCGGATGACGTTAAAAATTATTTGGACAGACTTGAAGACAGCATCGGTGAATTTCAAACTCAGTTTCAACGTCGGCGAGAAACGGCGGAATATGTTTCCGAGATTTTAGACCCGGCAAAAGGCATTAACGACATCGTAATGCGTCAGCGTTTTAGCAATAAACTACAAAAAGATTGGCTTGCAACTCGCGTGTTGCTTGACCGTTTAGCCGCAAATTACAGTATCGGCTGGTCTTGGAACGATGGAAATTCTTATCCGAACGGTAACCGTTATCCCAATGATAATCGCAATCCGAATTATGAACGCTATCCGCCGGTATCTGAAAATAGTTTAACGGGAACATATCAACTTGACGTCTCCCGCAGCGAAAACGCACGCGATATTGCCGACCGTGCCATTAGAAACGGCAATGGGCGCAACAACTCTGACGCGCAGCGCGATTTGGAAAGCAAACTCCAAGCACCTGAGCAACTGGCGATTGACGTGCGCGGCAATCAGGTAACTTTGGATTCCTCAAACTCCAAACAAATCACATTTACGGCAGACGGGCGCGACCGCACCGAAAGGCTCGACGACGGCAGAACGCTTCGCGTGCGCTCGACGCTTCGCGGGCAGGAATTAACAGTTTCGAGTCTCGGCGGCGATAACGATTATACGGTTGTTTTTGCTCTGATTGACAATGGCAACGCGCTGCGCGTAACGCGCCAAATCACGGCTAATTATCTGCGCCAAACCGTTTTCGCCGAAAGTATTTATCGAAAAACCGATACAATTGCGCGGCTTGACGATTATGATAATTCCAATGGCGATTATTCGAGCAATGACGGAACTTATTCAAGCAATGACCCGAATAATAACCGAAATAATTATCCAAACAATTATCCGACCACGAGAACAGGACGCACGGGAACTTTTATTGTGCGAAACGGAACGGTTTTGACCGGAATTTTGGAGAACGATATTGACACAAAAGTTTCGCAAAACAATGACCGTTTTCGTTTAACTGTGAACGCGCCAAACGAATATCGCGGCGCGGTAATCGAAGGTTATCTTTCGGGCATTGACCGTTCCGGCAAAATTTCGGGACGCTCGCAAATCACGTTTAATTTTGAGCGCATTCGTTTAACAAATGGTCGAACTTACGATTTTTCGGGAATTCTGCAGAGCGTGGCTGACGAAAAAGGCGAAACCGTCAAGATTGACAACGAAGGCGTGGCGAAAGGCGATGACCAAACAAAAGAAACCCTTAAGCGCGGCGGCATCGGTGCCGGAATTGGCGCAATTATCGGCGCAATCGCCGGCGGCGGAAAAGGCGCGGCAATCGGCGCAATTATCGGCGGCGGCGCAGGCGCGGGTTCGGTTATCGTGCAGGGCAGAGACGACCTCGAACTCAAAGCCGGTTCAACAATTATCGTCCAATCTTCTTCACCGATTCGGTAATTTAGGTATCGGTGAAAATAAACGGGCGGCGATTTTTCGCTGCTCGTTTATTTTCGGATTTTGCTGATTGCTTATGATTTATAATCAAAATTTGTCTTTGTCTTGACTGATGTTTCAAAAAAGATTTCCGCTTAAACAATTAAATTATTTGAGTTGTTTGCTACCCGATTGCATTATAAAATAGCGTCGGAATCATTATTCGGAAATAGTTTTATTTGTGAAAATTTCAAAAAATTCAGCAAACCGGCGCGGGCGATTTTTTCGTTACGCACCTTTAATTTTGTGGATTGGATTGGTTATGTTGGCTTCGATGACGCAAGCCTCAATGGCAAATACTTCCCGTTTTATTCGTCCGTTTCTGATTTTTCTTTTCCCCGACGCGCCCGAAGCAATTATTGATATTTATCACGCCTACATTCGCAAATCCGCGCATTTCATCGAATATGCGATATTGGCGTTCTGGGCTTGGCGGGCTTTTTGGAACTCAAGCAAAGAATTTCTGCGGAAATATTGGTTTGCGGTTTCTTTTCTGACGGTTGTTTCGGTAGCTTCGATTGACGAATATAATCAAAGTCTTAATTTAACCAGAACCGGCTCAATTTATGATGTTTTATTGGATGTTTCAGGCGGTTTGGCAATGATCCTGCTTCTCTGGTTATTTACAAAAAAGCAATCGCTGTCAACTGTTTTTTAACCGGCGGCGGTTTGAACTCAACACGCGCGAAAAAGTAAAAGACACAAAATTTAGGCTGAAAAATAAATTTTTAATTATCATAAAAATTCCGCCAAAACTTCCATTTTTCGCAACTTTATGAGATATTTTATCGTTAAGATAAAGCAGTGAAGGAGAAATAAAAATGAGTATTTTCGACAAAGTTAAAGAAGCGGCACTGAATCAATTTATCGAAGTTATTGAATGGCTCGACGACTCGAAAGATACGATACTTTATCGTTTTCCAGTTGCCGGACAAGAGATTAAAAACGACGCGCAGTTAATTGTCCGCGAGTCGCAAGCGGCAGTTTTCGTTTTTGAAGGACAAGTCGCCGACGTTTTCGGTCCCGGTCGTTACAC
>MWZA01000076.1 GCA_002050455.1 Acidobacteria bacterium 5-1
GCACTTGAGCCGCCACATGCCGAAGTAATTAAACCAATCACAGTTATTAAACTAATAAAAATTAAAATTTTTCTTATCTCTTGCATAATAAACTTTGCGTTCACTGCGCCACTAGCGTGAAATTACTTCTTCACTCCGTTAAGCAAAATCGTTACAAATTGGTGTGCTGCTTCTTCGTTGGAAATATCTAAAAGACGACGCGATTTGTCCCACAAAATATTGTTTAAAGAATGATGAATCAACATTCCCAGAAATGCGCGGACGATAATTTTTGGTTCAACCTCGCGCATTGCTCCGTCTGCTTGGCGTTTGCGGATATATGAACCAATAAATTCATAGATGCGCGAAACAAATTGGTCAAAAAACATCTGCGAAAGCGCGTGTCCTTCTAATGCCGAAAGAAACAAAAGGCGCATTAAATCTGGGTCGTTTTGCTGATGCTGGAGTGCTTTCAGAGCAAATGTGTAAAAAACTTTGTAATCATCGTTTTCGTCAATTGCTTTTTCCTGCGCCGTATCTTCCCAAGGCAGAGTTTTCATTCCATCTTCACACGCTTTATAATCTAAAATTGCGTGATAAAGTTCCTCTTTCGTCGCAAAATGACGGAACACCATCGCTTCCGAAACACCTGCTGCGCTGGCAATTTCTTTGGTCGTCGTGCCGCTAAAACCTCTGTTTGAAAAAAGTCCGATGGCAACCTGTAAAATCTGCGCCCGTCTTTCGTCGCCTGACATTCGCGTTGCCGTTGTTTCGATATTTTTATCCAATACTTGTTCCTCTTTTTAATAAAGTAAGCACTTACTTACTTTAATTTCTCATTTAATTAATAGGGTTGTCAAGTTAAACAAGTGGAAACAAATTTTATTGAAAAAGCGTAACAACTTTGACAGATAAAAATTCATCTGTAGGTTTGAAAGCAGTAAAACTTTGCGGTTAAATTATAAAAAAGGAGATAAAAAATGTCAGAAAATGAAAAAATAGCACAAGAGGAACAAGGTTTAATTCCGGTTAGTCCAACTAATGGTGAGGACAAAACAGCCAACGAATATATGGGAGATTTAAGGGGACAAGCCCAAGAATACGGGCAAAAATTGCAGGACGCGGCACTTAAAGCAAAGGATTTTGCTAACGAAAAGTTCGCGCAAGCCGGCGATAAGTTTAAGGAATTGCAGCAAAAAGATCCGAAAGAATTGGTTGAAGACGCAAAAGAATATGCGCGTCAGAAACCCGGTAAAACGATTCTGATTTCGGCGGCAGTCGGTTTGGTTTTAGGTTTGATTTTTCGCGGCGGAAGAAAGTAAGATTTAATTTATAGTTGAATAAAAGAAAGGCGATTCAAATATAGCTTGAGTCGCCTTTTTTCTGCATAAATTGTTCGGATAATTACTCGCGTGCGTGAACTAAACGACGCATTTGGTCGCCAAAAAGCACATCAATTTTCTGTGCATCAACGACGGCGGTAACTTCGCCCTGACCAAAAGTCGAGTGCATCATTGCTTGTCCCTTTTTGTATTTTTGCGACTGGCTGTATGGCATTCCCGATTTAGTTTTGCCGGTGTCAATTGACACCTTTTTACCGCGCCGGAACGCGCTGACCGTGCCGCAGGCATCGCAGACTGCTTTCGTCATTTTGCCTAATTTAGTTACTGATTGGGCAGTATGATTTTGTTCGGCATCACACACCGAACACGGCATTTCCACCTTTTGACCAAGTTCAAATTTTATATCTTTCATAAATTCTCCTTCAATTTTCTGAAACTATCTGGAACGCCGCCGACCAAAAGAACGAAAAGTTTTCTTTTTGCCCGGCACAATTTTTTTGGCAGGATTTATTGCCGCTGACAAAGTGCCGCCAAAATCTGGCAATAAAACACGCTCAACCGCTTGTCCGGTCAACTGTTCGATGGCTCGCATCGTATGTTCATCGGCGGCGGTTAAAAGCGTTATTGCACGACCTTTGTTGCCAGCGCGTCCCGTTCGTCCAATACGATGGACGTAATCTTCTGGCACTTCCGGCACGTCATAGTTTATCACATGCGACACCAAATCTACATCAATCCCGCGTGCTGCGACATCGGTTGCCACTAAAACGCGCGTTTGTCCGTTTTTGAAACTTCGCAAAGCCGTTTCGCGCTGTGATTGCGAACGGTCGCCGTGAATGCGTGTTGCTTTGTGCGAACGCTTTTCTAAAATATGTGAAAGACGGTCGGCACCGCGTTTTGTGCGCGTAAAAACCAAAACGCGCTCAAATTTTTCGCGTTCGAGCAAATCTAAAAGAAGTCCTGTTTTTGAAGCACTGGCAACCGGATAAGCTGTTTGCTCAATCGTTCTGGCAGGTTTTCCTTGTTCACTGACTCCGATGATTTTCGGTTCGTTCATTATCGAACGCGCAATTTTTTCGATTTCCGCCGACATCGTTGCCGAGAAAAAGAGCGTTTGTCGCTTCGTCGGAATAGTTGCGACAATCCGTTTGATAGCGGGCAAAAATCCCATATCGAGCATTCTGTCCGCTTCGTCCAGAACAAGCGTTTCGAGATTTGAAAAATCAATCGCGCCCTGCTGCATAAAATCCATCAAACGTCCGGGCGTTGCCACAATAATATGTGCGCCGCTTCGCAAAGCGTCTGCCTGTTTTCGATAACCCGCGCCGCCGATGATTGAAACGCAGCGAATTTTCTTCGGCGCGAATTGACGGCAAAAGGCTTCGGTTTGATTGGCGAGTTCGCGCGTCGGCGCAAGAATTAAAACTCTCGTTCCTTTGCCCAAGTTTTCCGTCAAACCTTGAATAATCGGCAGCAGAAACGCCGCCGTTTTGCCTGTGCCGGTTTCGGCGCAAGCCATAATATCTGAACCTTCCAAGATAATTGGAATGGCTTTTTGTTGTATTGGTGTCGGCTCAAAATAGCCGAGCGACTCGCATTTGCTTAACAAAGCTGGCTGCAAGCCTAAATCTTTAAAACTCATAATGTAATTAATATAATTAGCTCAACCGAAATGTCGGGAGCATTTTTGTAAAATTGATATAGCGTGATTTGTAAAAAGACAAGAAGTATTCGGCTGCAACGCTTGCAGCTGATTTAATCGCGTCGGTTTATGAAATAATTTTGCTCAAATCTTCGCCGAAATTGTGAAGCCCGAAGTTGTCGTCAATAATTTAACCGGACAAAGTAATGCTTCGCTCCTTAAAATTAAGGAGTCAAAGAAGTTTCCTACGAAAGTGTGCTTCAGTGTAACGG
>MWZA01000083.1 GCA_002050455.1 Acidobacteria bacterium 5-1
GAATTACCCGAAACGCGCCATGAAAAAATTGAAGGCGATGAGGCAAGTATCGAAGTCAAAAACAAGATAACCGGCGATTTTGAGGTGATTCCGTTTGTTAAGGAAGAAGGCGTTTGGAAAATCGCGCTTGATAAATTTGTGCAGGATATGGTTGAAAAACAAAAACAAGCGATGCCTGCGCCGACCTCTTCCGACGGCAACAACCAAGCTGAAGAATCGGCAGCCAATAAAAAGTAATAAATTTCAGAGGAGAACCTGAGAGTGGCAATTATCAAACCTTTTCGCGCTTTGCGTCCGGCGGCGGAAAAAGCAAAGCCTGTATCTTGTGTGCCTTACGATGTGATTTACGAATCGGAAGTGCGCGAATATATCAAACAAAATCCGCTTAGTTTTTTGCGCGTTACGCGCTCGGAAGCCGAATTTCCCGAAAATTCCAATCCGAGTGCGGAAGAAATTTTTGTCCGTGCCAAACAAAATCTGCAAAATTTTATTGATGAGGGAATTTTTGCTTCGGAAAGTGAACCGTGTGTTTATATTTACCAGCTTTCAACCGAAGCGCATACGCAAACGGGCGTGGTTGCCTGCTGTTCGCTCGATGAATACGAACTTGGGATTATTAAAAAACACGAAAAAACCCGTCCTGATAAAGTCGGAGACCGCACCGCCCATATGCTTGCCGTAGAAGCGCAGACTGGTTTGATTTTTCTCGCTTTTCGCGGCACGGAAAAAATTAAAACTTTGATTATTGAAGCGACACAAACTAAGCCGATTTACAATTTTCACTGCTCGGAGGGCATAAAACAAACTGTCTGGCGCGTCGCTCTGACTGACGATTTTATTGCGGCTTTCGCGGAAGTTCCGCTCCTCTATATCGCCGACGGTCATCACCGAATTGAAAGCGCAAATTTGGCGCGGAAGAAACTAAAGAAAAAAAATCCCGAACACACCGGCGCGGAAGATTATAATTTCGTCGTCGCGGGAATGTTTCCGGCGGAAGATTTGCGGATTTTGGCTTATAACCGCGTGATAAAGGATTTGAACGGTTTGAGCAAAGACGGTTTTTTTGAAAAAGTGCGCGAAAATTTTGTCATCACCGAAACCGGCGAAAAAGTTCCGGCTCATCACGGCGAATTTTGTCTGTATATGGATGGCAAATGGTATAAACTGCATTTTGCGGTTAATTATATTGCTGCGCCTGACGCAATCGAACGGCTTGACGTAAGCATTTTGCAAAATCATTTATTAAAGCCGATTTTAGGTATTGACGATGCGCGAACAAATAAACGCATCGGTTTTGTCGGCGGCGCACGCGGCACGGACGAACTTGAAAAATTTGTTGACGACGGCACGGCACGGCTCGCCTTTTCGCTTTTTCCGACGACGATGGACGACCTTTTTGCTGTTTCCGATATGAACGAAATTATGCCGCCGAAATCAACTTGGTTTGAGCCGAAATTGAAAGACGGCTTGCTCGTTCATTTAATTTAGAAAGAGTTTAACAGGATGGACAAGATAGGCAGGATATTTGTTTCTATCCTGTTTATCCTATCCATCCTGCTTGAATTTCCAGCTAAGTGAAATCAGCTTTTGAATTTGCTCTTGAACTTTCGCATCCTTCTTCATTCTGCAACAGGTTTTTCTCCTTTTTTGCCACTGAACGCACAGAGAACTCAGAGAAAAATGAAACAACGATTAACACAGATTAGCGCAGATTTATTTTTAATCCGTGCCAATCGGCGTAAATCGTTGTTTCAAACTTTCAAAAATCTCTGTGAACTCTGTGTTCTCTGTGGCTAAATCTCTTATTCAAACCAAAGATTTTCGATTTCTTTCCACCAAGCGTCAAGCATTTTTTTATCCAATCGTAAAACGCCTTCGCGGGTAATATTAGCGGGCGGTTTGATGTGCGCGGCAAGCGCGTCGAAAACTTTTCCGCGTTCTACCTTCTGCGTTCTCGAAAGCAGATGCCAAAGCGTCAGCGCGTCGTAAATATTCGATTGTTTGATAATTGTTTGCAAAGATTCGCTGCCGCCGTTTTCAAAATCGAAGCTCTGCACCGCCTTTTGAAATTCAGCCGAAGCATCATCGGAAAAAGGCGTTCCCAAACCTATTCCGCGTTTCGTAAAACAAACTGCGCCTGATTGCATTTTCAGCAGCAGCGTTTTTGTTTGACGCAAATTTCTTTTAATAAAGAGCCAAAAAATTGCAAATTCCATTACTCCGTTTTTTTGCTCATCGCCCAAACGTCGTTGCTATAAACAAACACCGGCTCGCCGTTTTTCATATACGAAAATTTGCCGCCCGTCATAAAAAGTTTGCCATCGAAAACCCAAACGGCAACCGCACCGCGCGGCGACCACGGGGCAGATTGTGTTTGCCACGTTATGCCGTCGTCGGAAACCGTAACCGCATTGCCGAAATTACCGTCGTTGCGATTTGCGCCGACGAACCACAACTTGTTATCGAAAACTATCGGCGTTCCGCCTCCGCCGCGTTCGGTTTTCATTTTTACCTGCGTCCAATTGATGCCGTCTTCGGACGACCAAACTTCTTTGTTTGAATCAGGATTAGTTTCTTTTTCTCCGTCAATTACGCCGCCGCCGAAAATCCAGAGCCGATTTTTGAACACAACGATTGTGCCGACAAGACGCGGCGACTACGCCGCTTTTTCGACGACGCGCTTCCATTTCACGCCGTCTTCTGAATTCCAAATATCATTAAAGTAATTTTTGCCGTCATAGCCGCCAACGAGCCAGATTTTATCTTTGAAAACCGTCGCGCCGTAGAAAACTCTGGCGGGCAATTCGCTTTTTTCGGCGAGCGTTTCCCACGTTTTGAAATCGCTCGTGCGGACAATTTTCGAAGACAACTGCATATTCGTATAATTTCCCTGCATCGTGCCGAGCGCATAAATCGCGTCTTTGAACTGCACGTATTCTTGATAACCCGAATTCAAACCGCTTTCGGTCAGTTCGGTTTTCGTCCAATTTTTTCCGTCGCCTGAAAGCCAGCCGCCTTTTTGCAGAGCAAACATTTTTCCGTTCATCACAAACACGGGATAATTATAGCCTTGCGGAAAAGCGGCTTTGCTTGCTACTTCATTCCAAACATACTCGGTTTTAGTTGAATGACAACCGAAAGCAGTCGAGCAAAGACAAATAAATATCAGTATAAATTTCATAAATCCTCCATTTTAGCAGTTCATAAAAAATTAAGATTTGTAACACTTTTACTC
>MWZA01000020.1 GCA_002050455.1 Acidobacteria bacterium 5-1
TCCTTGAACTTCTCTTTTGTTACATGACAAGATTTTGTTTTCTCAACCGTGGCTTTTGAAATTTCGTGAGTTCTACTTTTTCACAAATTAATTTTCAACGTGAATTTCTTCCAAAACTTTTCTGACTGCTTCGATTGGATTCTTCCGTTCCAAAATGACTTTTAAGATTCCGCTCGGCGAAAAGAGCGAGCCTTCGTTAGCGGCTAAGAAATCCATCAATTTTTCGGGTGCGACCTTTGCGTTTTCACCCAGTTTGATGGCAAAACCGTCCTTTGTTTTATCAACTGAAACAATGTGCGTCAGTTCGGCTAATTTCCGCAAACGGGCATGTTCAAACAGATTCTCGACCGATTCGGGCATTTTGCCGTAACGGTCTTGGATTTCCGCGTAAATTCGGCGCAAGGTTTCTTCCGAATCAGCCGAAGAAATTCGTTTATAAGTCCGCAAACGCTGGCTTGTTTCGTTGATATAATCGCTTGGAATCGAAACGTCCACGCCCAGATTTACCGAAACGCTGGTTTCGTCTTCAATTTCCTCGCCTTTAAGTTCTTGAATCGTGCGTTCGAGCATTTTTGTGTAAAGGTCAAAGCCGAGAGCATCAAGCTGTCCTGATTGCTGTCCGCCGAGAATGTTTCCCGCGCCGCGCAATTCTAAATCCAAAGCCGCAATGCGAAAACCCGCGCCCAAATCGGAAAACTCACGAATTGCCGAAAGCCGACGACGCGCAATCGGCGTTAATTCGAGTTCGCTTGGAATCAAAAGGTAAGCATACGCGCGGCGGTTTGAACGCCCGACTCGTCCGCGCAGTTGGTAAAGCTGGGAAAGCCCGTAATTGTCGGCGCGGTTGATAATAATCGTATTCGCCCGCGGAATGTCAATGCCGTTTTCGATAATTGTTGTGGCGACGAGAACATCGTATTTATAATCAACAAAATCAAGCATTATATTTTCCATCACTTTTTCATTCATCTGCCCGTGTCCGACGGCGATTCGCGCATTTGGCACAATTTTTTGAATGTGCGCGGCGATTGTTTCGATTGTTTCGACGCGGTTGTGAATAAAAAAGATTTGCCCGTTTCGCGCTAATTCGAGTTCAATCGCCGACTTGATAATGCCTTCGGAAAACTGCACAACCTGCGTGTTGATTGCCAATCTGTCGCGCGGCGGCGTTTCGATAACCGACATATCGCGCATTCCGAGCAAACTCATATTTAACGTGCGCGGAATCGGCGTTGCGCTCAGAGTCAAAACGTCAACTTTTTTCTTTAATTGTTTCAACTTCTCTTTGTGTGCGACACCAAAACGCTGTTCTTCGTCAACCACAACCAAACCAATTTTCGGCAGTTTGACATCGTTCGACAAAATGCGATGTGTTCCGATTAAAATGTCAACTTCGCCTTTTTCTGATCTAGCAACAACTTCTTTTTGCTCTTTTGGTGAACGAAAACGCGAAAGCAATTCAATATTTACCGGAAAAGCCGCAAATCTCTGTTTGAAAGTTTCCGAATGCTGATACGCCAGAATTGTCGTCGGCGTTAAAATCGCCACTTGTTTGCCGTCCATCACGGCTTTGAATGCCGCCCGCATTGCCACTTCCGTTTTTCCGTAACCGACATCGCCGATGACAAGTCTGTCCATCGGAACGGCGGTTTGCATATCGGTTTTTGAATCTTCAATCGCGGCGGCTTGGTCGGGCGTAAGTTCAAATGGAAAAGCGTCTTCAAACTCTTTTTGCCAAGGCGTGTCAGCCGAAAACGCAAAACCCTGCACGAGTTTTCTCTCAGCATAAAGACGCAGAAGTTCGTCCGCCATATCGCGCATGGCGCGTTTTGCTTTCGCTTTTGTCTTTTGCCAGCCAATGCCGCCGAGTCGGTCCAAAGTCGGCGTGATTCCTTCGCCCGAACTGTAACGCGAAACAAGGTCAAGCCGCTCGACCGGCACAAAAAGTTTGGCATTCTCAAAGTAAATTAAGAGCATAAATTCCCGAAAAATTCCGCCGGTTTCGAGCGTCTGCAAACCTTCAAAACGCCCGATGCCGTGGTCAACGTGGACGACAAAATCGCCCGCTTTCAAATCGCGGAAATCCGACACAAAAGCAGTTATTTTGCTCTTCGTCCGTTGTCTTTTGTCGGTTGTTTTGAGAACTTGGGCTTGCGAATTTTCGCCAAAAATCTCAACTTCTGTTTGAACAATCAAATCAAGTGCGGGAATTTCAAAACCGCCCGATAAATCACCGACAAAAATTGAATTTTCAGGCAGAGAAACTTCGTAATCGCGCAAAATTTCGCTTAATCTTTCCGCCAAACCGTGCGTTTGCAAAACTATTTGAAATCGGTCTTTGGTCTTTGGTCTTTGGTCTTTGCCCATTGGATTTTCTTCACGAAGACCGAAAGCCGAAGACCGAAGACCGTTTTTAATTTCATTTGCAAATTCCTTGATATTGCCATGAAACTTCCGCGTTGAATGCGACCCAATTTCAATTTCGATTGATTTTTCGGCGGTTGGAAAGAGGAATATGTGGTGAGTTGATTTGTTGTCTGATAATTCACCGTTCACCACTAACCATTCACCACTAAATTGAAATTGCTCGTCAGTTTCCGCCGCCGTTTTTCCCAGAGCGCGAAGTTCGATTCGCTTATGTTTATTTAACTTTTCGCGCAATTGTTCGCCCGACAGAAACAATTCATCCGGCTTTAAACCGATTTCGTCGGCTTCGTTGATTTCCGCAAAACGCTCTTCTAAATATTCATAAAAATTCGTCAAAGTTTGCTCAACGATTGTCGGCTCATCAACAACAAAAATTGAGTCTTGCAAATAATCGAAAACGCTTGAGTTTCGCGGTTTGGTGAGCGGCAGCAAAAATTCCCAACCCGAAAAATCCTCGCCCTCGACGGCAAAATCGGTACGGTCTTTTAAGTTTCGGGCAAAGCGTTCATCAGAAAATCTTTCACGAGCAAAAAACGACCAATCCTTAAAATCCTGCGTTGCGGCAGCAAATTCACGCATCGGCGCAATTGAAATTTCTTTTAATTTATTAGTTGAAAGCTGCGTTTCCGCGTCAAATTCCCGAATTGAATCAACCGTGTCGCCGAAAAATTCAATACGGACTGGCATTTCCGCATCCGGCGACCAGACATCAACAATACCGCCGCGCACGGAAAATTCACCGATATTTTTTATCGGTTCTTCGCGCACATAACCGCC
>MWZA01000038.1 GCA_002050455.1 Acidobacteria bacterium 5-1
GGCTTCAACCGTGTCCGCGCCTTCGTCCTGGAGCGCATAAGCACGGATTTTGTTGATAATTCCGATGCCGCGACCTTCCTGCTGCTGATAAACGATTGCGCCGCGACCCTCGGCTTCAATCAATTCCATCGCTTTTTTGAGCTGCAAGCCGCAATCACATTTGATTGACGCGAAAACATCGCCCGTTAAACATTGTGAATGAATCCTCACTAGCGTCGGAACTTCCGCCCGCATTTTTCCCTTAAATAAGACGACAAATTCTTCGTTGCTTGTTAATGACCGATAACCCGCGATTTTGAATTCTCCGATTTGGGTCGGCAAATTTGCCACTGCAATTTTCTTAACCGATACACTATGTGTTCTTGGCAAACAATCGTGATTATTTTCTGACAACTTATAATCTCCAACCAAAAAGTTCGAATTATGTAAAAGAATTATAACTCTAAATATGTGAAAAACATAGATACTGATAGGATTTTTATAATTCCCTTTCTCTATAAAATAAAAAAGTCAGGTGTTTGCAAAAGATAAACCTTTTAAAAACAACTGACCTGGTTGATTATAAATATATTTTTACTGCTTATTGTCCGGCGGATTTTCCATTTTTTCCGAAGGTTCTTCTTTTTCCTGCTCTTGATGTGCAAAAACCACATCGTCGTTTGTCCCGAAAATCCGCGACAATAAACCATTCAAAACTTCCGAAACCCTGGAAGGTTCGCCTTCTTCGACAAAAACCCGTGCCCGGTCATCGGCAAAAGCCAAATCCAGCTTAATAAGTTCTGCCGTAATCTGACGGCAAAACATGCAAGCTGCCAAATGATCAACGACCGGTCGGGCTTCTCTCCGGTTCAAATTTCCTTCGATAAACGCCGTAAGAAAATCTTCGTCCAAATGTTCCCCTTCTGCCGTAAAACCGTTTTTGCTAACCTGCAGGCGTAAATAACTGTCAATTAATCTCTGTATTTGTATATCTTCCGAAGCTAATTTCCCCATTTTAGTTCCAGCCCTCCGAATAAAAGACGCAGCATTTTTTTATCTTTTGCATAAAATTTATGTTGAATATGTATTCAAATAAGTTTTTTGGGATGCGCAAGGTAAATTTTAAGTTGTTATCAGATTTCGGTAAAGATTCGGGCTAGCGAGATCCTGCGTGGCAAGTCCCATACAAATTTCGATTTCTTTCTCGCTTAAACCGTGAGTTGTCGAGAGTTCCGTGCGAAATATTTTCAAAACTTTAGCATAGTTTTTTTCCAACCAACGCATAATGGTTGATTCGTGAATCTTGCTTGCCGGATTTTTGTCGCGGCTGGCGGATTTTCTCTGAAACCAGCCACGAAGCGGCGAAGCGGGATTTTCAACCATCCGGGCAATTTCGCGCAGTTTCAAATTTTCGACGTGATAATAAAGCAGGAGAAGTTTTTCATGGCTGTCCAGACTCGCAAAGGCTTTTTCTATCGAATCAAGCGTCGCTTTCCGATAGCGTTCTCTGGCAATATTGTCAATTGTTTGGCTTTCTCCGCCGAGTTCGGTTGCGGCAAAATTGGCGTGAGCAAAACTTTCACCGACATTTTCCATCATTTCGTCCAGAGAAATTTCGTCGTGGCTGGCGCGGTGTAGGTCAACCAGCGAATGCCAGATAACCGTCCGCAGCCAACCGCGCAAAGTGCCGCGTCCGCTGTAGGTTGCAAATTTTGAAACTCTTTCGCCCTCGACCACGCGGGTGCCGTAAAGTTCGACATAAACCGTGTCAACAACTTCCTGCGCGTCAATCTCTGTTCTTGCCAAGTGCCGTGCAACTCTTTCCAGATAAGCCCGATGCTGCTGGTCAAACTCCCACCAAGCGCGGTCATTGCCGCCCGCGCAAGCCAAAGCCAAAAATAAATCGTCGGCTTGAATTTGTCGTAAAAAACCGCTTATTTCTTCGGATGTCGGCGTTTCGGATGAATCGGTATTAAGATATCTGTAAGCGGTTTTTCGCAGAGAATCTTTAAAACAATCAACCAAAACACCAAAATTCGGCGCATTTTCAACACACCTTGCGAAAATTTCATCCATTACGGATTCACATTCAATAACTAAATCTTCGTGTTTCATTGTTTTGGAGATTTTATTAAACCACAATTGTAAACAATTTTTTTGATTTTTCCTAATTTTCTTTAGTTAAATTATGAGTTTCGCAGTTGACGTTCAATTTGCGGAAACACGCACGTAAGTGTGCAAAGTTTCCGCAACACACTCGCCTTACGTGCGTGTTTCCGCATTCAACTGCGTAACTTCTATAAAATAAAGTTGCCGAAGATTGCTAAAAAGAAATAGAACACTGATTGATTAAGATTGTTTAGGTTCTTTCTTCTTAATAAATCTTAAACAACCTTAGCTAATCAGTGTCCAATTTCTTTGATTTCAAATGCTAATGTCATAACCGGCAACCTAGATTATATAAAGATAAATCAGCCGACAGAGCCGGATTCCAAACTCAAATTCGGATTTTGCATATTGAGCGGCGGATTTTCCAATTTGTTTTCGACATATTGCAGTTGATAAAGCCGCCAATAAAGCCCGCGCTTAGCAAGCAGTTCGTTGTGCGTTCCCGCTTCGCGCAGTTCGCCGTGGTGGAAGACTAAAATTCTATCACATTTTTGAATGGTTGAAAGCCGGTGCGCGACAATCAGAGAAGTTCTCGCCTGCATTACGCGGTCAACTGCCTGCTGAATCAGTTGTTCGGTCTCCGTGTCAATCGAGCTTGTCGCCTCGTCCAAAACTAAAATCGAAGGTTCAAATGCCAGCGCACGTGCAAAAGAAATAAGCTGTTTTTGCCCGACGGAAAGCCCTGCGCCGCGTTCCTTCACCTGCGAATTATAAGCTTCAGGCAATTTTTTGATAAACTCGTCGGCGTGAACTTCGCGTGCCGCCCAAACTACTTTTTCATCGGAAATTTCTCTATTGCCGAGCCGTATATTATCGGCTAGCGAACCACTAAATAAAAAAACGTCTTGCAAAACAACCGCGAAATTTGCTCTTAAAGATTCCAAATCCCAATCGCGCACATCAACGCCGTCGATTTATTTTTGGCTTTGGCTTGCGCGGGCGGCAATGACCGCGCTTGGTGGGAGTTTGACCAGCAGCATCGGGCTTATCTGGAAAGAGTTGCACGGCACTTGGCAAGAACAGAGA
>MWZA01000090.1 GCA_002050455.1 Acidobacteria bacterium 5-1
ACCCGGAAATGGGCGAATCGGCGATTGAGAAATTGTTGGATATTTTAAATGATATAAGAAGCACGGAATTTCCGAATGATGAATTTTTTGGTAAAACAACCAACAACATCGGTTCGCGCGTCGGTTTCTTTTCCCCGTGCTTGTTCCGGCGACATATACGAAACTGTTCCCATTATTACGCCGGGATTTGTTTTCACAAGTGCGCGTGTTTCGGCTTCGGCATCAGAGATTACAACTTTTTTTTCAATTAGTTTTGCCAAACCAAAATCCAAGACTTTCACTATCCTGTCGCGGCGAATCATTATATTTTCCGGTTTAATATCACGATGAATAATTCCTGAGGCGTGGGCAGTCGAAAGTGCAAAAGTTGTTTGCTCGGCGATATTTAGAGAGTCGGTCAATGAGAGTTGGGCTTCGTTGATTTTCTCTCTCAATGTTTTGCCATCCACAAATTCTGTGGCAAGAAAATGAATGCCCGTTGCAAAACCAAACTCGTGGACGGTGAGAATATTTGGATGGTTCAAAGCGGACGCAGCATTGGCTTCCTGCTCGAAACGAAGCAGGCGTTCCTTATCGGCGGCGATATTTTTAGGCAAAACTTTGAGCGCGACTTTTCGGTGCAGGCGCGTATCTTCGGCTAAAAAGACTTCGCCCATTCCGCCCGCGCCGAGAAGCGAGATAATTTTGTAATGGCTCAAACTTTGGTTGACGCAAAGTTTTTCGTTGTTTCCGACAACTGCTTCCGCGACTTCGCCGACAGCCGGATTTTGCATAAAACTTCCGGCAGCTTCCGACGATAAAAGCAGCGATTCGACTTCGCGGCGCAAATGGTCGTCGTCTTTGCAGGATTTATTAAGAAACTGCTCGCGCTCTTCGGGAGCGTGTCGCAAAGCGGCATAAAAGATTTCTTTGACCTCGTGCCATTCTTCAGGGTTCATGGTCGGCATTATTTTGTTAGCTCGCGGTGCAGCCAAGCCCGCGCCGCTTCCCAATCTCGCGCGACAGTGGCGCGTGATACGCGTAAGGCTTCGGCAGTTTCTTCCAAAGTCAAACCGCTGAAATATCTTAATTCGACAACGCGGGCTTGCTGCTCGTCAAGAAGGTTAAGTTTGTTCAATGCTTCATCCAAAGCAATCAAATCAACGCCTTTTTCTTTCGCCGCAACCAGCATCGCTTCTTCAAGCGACAATTTTATATTGTCGCCGCCGCGTTTTTCTCTGTGTTTTGCTTTTGCGTAATCAACCAGAATCCGACGCATCGCCTGAGCTGCAACGGCGAAAAAATGCGTCCGGCTTTCCCAGTTTACATCGCGCCGGTCAATCAATTTCAGATACGCTTCGTTAATCAGCGCGGTGGTTTGCAACGTATGACCCTGCCGTTCTTTTCGCAAATAACGCGCGGCTTGCCGATGCAGCTCGTCATAAACGAGCGGCAAAAGATTATTTAACGCTTCCGGCTTGCCGTCGCTCCATTCACGCAGCATTTGCGTGATTTTCGATGCTTTCGATTCGCGCCTGTTCACTGCCAAACATTATAGTCTTAAAAATCCGAGAATCAACTTCTTTTTTGAGACGATTTTGTTTCGTCTGTCGCTTTAATTAGTAGAGGCTGGAAAAGCCTTTGATAAATCAAAAAATAAAGAGGATAAAAAAAGATGAAAAATACATTCTTAAAAACAATTGGCGGAACGATGTTGGCAATTTTGATGTTGGTAATGTTCGCTCCGGTTTGGGTGTCCGCACAGGACAAAAATAACGAACAAAAAATTGAAGAACAAACGCAGGAAAATTTGTTTGAGCAAAGCGGTGGTGAAAGATTTGTAGGGACGTGGGACGTTCAGGTAACTATCCGCAACTGTCAAAATAACGCGGCAATCAGAACTTTTCCGTCTATCGGGACAGTCATGTCCGGCGGCACGCTGCTTGATTCGACCTCCGGCATACCGCAAGCCTTGAAAACACCCGGACATGGTGTTTGGAGTCATGTTAGTGGAAGAACTTACAGCTTTAGCTTTAAGTCTTTCAGTTTTGATGTGGGCGGCAACTTTACCGGCTGGACAATCATTCGGCATCAAGCATATCTAAATTTAAGAGCAACTGCATATACTTCAGCGGGAACTGCCGAAGTTTATGACCCGAACGGAAATTTAATTTTCACCGGCTGTTCGTCTACAACAGCCACGCGATTTGAATAAAAGATAAAAGAAGCATAGATTAGACACTGTTTTTTCGGAAATCCGATGTTAAATTTACGCTTCTTTTCCATTATTTTGAGTGAGCAGTTTTTTTACCAAATACACATAAAGCCCGACCGCTTCTTCCAAATCCTTTTTCAACACAAATTCATCTTTCGTGTGTGCGACGAGAATCGAACCTGCGCCGAGCAGAAGCGGCGTTCCCCAATTAGAAAGATGCGGAATATCGGTTGTAAAACGCACGACTTTTTGCCGGAAACCTTCAACTGCAAGCATTTTTACGGGCAAAGCGACTGACATAATTTCAACGTCGCCTCTATCGCCGACAACATTTTCTAAAATTTCTAAAATCGGTTTATCATCGGTTGTCAATCGAATGTGCAAACCGGCTTCGGCATTTGGCGCAATGACGTTGGTTTTCAAACCGCCGTTGATTAAACCGATGTTGTTGGTTGTTTTACCAAAAAATTCATCATTCGGAAATTCCGTGCTTCTTATATCATTTAAAATATCCAACAATTTCTCAATCGCCGATTCGCCCATTTCCGGGTAAGCCGAATGCGCCGCTTTACCTGCCGTTTTGATAAAAAATCGCAAAGAACCTTTCGAGCCGATTGCCAAATCATTATCGGTCGGCTCGCCGTTGATGAGATACTTGCATTTCGCTGCAATCGGATGTTTGTTTGCCGCTCTCGCGCCCGAACTTCCTTGTTCTTCGTCAACTGTGAATAGCAAGCCAATGTCGTTAATTCCTTGTTTTCGCAATTCTTCCGCCGCAAAAATTTGCGAAGCGATAATGCCTTTCGCATCGCACGCGCCGCGCCCGTAGATTTTTTCGTCCCGTTCGCTCGCTTCGATAAACGGCGGAACAGTGTCAATGTGCGTTGAGAGAAAAACTCGCGGCGTGTCGTTCAGATAGGCAATGACATTGTTTTGATTTTCCGAAACAGGTTGGAGTTCCACCGTCCAACCAAGTAA
>MWZA01000148.1 GCA_002050455.1 Acidobacteria bacterium 5-1
CGGCGGAAATACGCCGATTCTGTCGAAGCTCGGCGCGTGGAAATACGGTTTTAATTCGCCGTTCAAAGCGGAAGTTTATTTCATTAACACAAAACAGTTCACCGATTTGAAATGGGGAACTTCCAATCCGATTATGCTGCGCGACAACGATTTCGGCATCGTGCGGCTTCGCGCTTTCGGCGCGTATTCGATGCGCGTTGCCGACCCGCGCGAATTTATTAAAGAAGTGGCGGGAACAAATGCACATTTTCAAACCGAAGATATTGACACGCAGCTCAAACGCGCTATCGTTGCGGAATTTTCCGATGCCATCGGCGAGTTGAAAATTCCCGCGCTTGATTTAGCCGCGCAATATAAAGAATTGGGCGAAGCAATCCGCGCTAAAATAAACGAAGATTTCCGAACTTACGGTTTAGAAGTTACAAAATTTTATATTGAAAACATCAGTTTGCCGCCCGAAGTCGAAGCGGCACTCGATAAACGCAGCTCGATGGGCGCGCTCGGCGATGCACAAAAATATATGCAGTTTCAAGCGGCGGACGCTCTGCGCGATGCGGCGCAAAATGAAGGCGGCGGCGCAGGTTTAGGCGCGGGTTTAGGCGCGGGTTTTGCCGTCGGCGGGCAAATGGCAAACGCTTTCGGGCAAGGTCGGCAAGGCGGACAAAGCGGACAATCTTCGCAAACAAACACCGTTCCGTGTCCTGGTTGCGGCAAGCCGAATGCGGCAGGCACAAAATTCTGCGGCGAGTGCGGCGCGACAATGGAGGTCGGCAAAGTTCCCTGTGTCAAATGCGGCGCGGAACTCCGCGAAGGCGCAAAATTCTGCTCCGAATGCGGCGCAAGTCAGGAAAAAGCAAAATGCTCCAACTGCCAAGCCGAACTAGCACCGGGCGCAAAATTTTGTCCCGAATGCGGCACCAAGACCGAAGCGGCAGAATAAATCAAGTTTGTTGAAAACAGCGCAACACACAAAAATCAGCCGCGAATAACACAAATCACAGTGATTTGTGTTATTCGCGGCTGATTTTACTGTTTCAACTTATCAATAATCGCGTTGGCAAAATCGGCAGTGCTTGCCGTGCCGCCCAAATCTTTAGTGCGAACCTTACCTTCGACAAAAACGTCCATCATCGCTTTTTCGGCGCGTTCTGCCGCGTCCTTTTCACCGATATGCCGCAACATCAACCAACCCGACATCATAATTGCCGTCGGATTGGCAATGCCTTGTCCGGCAATGTCGGGCGCAGAACCGTGAACGGCTTCAAAAACCGCGCCGATTTCGCCGATGTTCGCGCCCGGCGCAAGTCCGAGTCCGCCAATCAGACCCGCGCACAAATCCGAAACAATGTCGCCGTAAAGATTTTCCAAAACCAAAACATCAAACTGTTCGGGACGCATCACAAGCTGCATACAGGCGTTGTCAATAATTTTATCGTCGGCTTCGATGTCGGGAAAATCTTTTGCCACGTTGTAGAAACATTCCAAAAACAAACCGTCTGAAAGTTTCATAATGTTTGCCTTGTGCATTGCCGTAATTTTTTTGCGACCTTCGCGCTTTGCAAATTCAAAAGCGTAACGGGCAATGCGCGTCGAAGCCTTTTCCGTAATAATTTTTATACTTTCGACCACGCCCGGAACAACAATATGTTCAAGTCCGGAATACAAATCTTCAGTATTTTCGCGGACAATTACCAAATCGAGTTCGGGATAACGGCTCGGAACATTTGGCAGAGATTTGACGGGACGAACATTTGCGTATAAATCGAGAGCCTTTCGCAAACCGACATTGACCGACGTAAAACCTTTGCCAATCGGGGTTGTCAAAGGTCCTTTGAGGGCGACTTTGTTGCGTTTGATTGATTCAATCGTTGCGTCCGGTATGGTCGTGCCGAATTTTTCCAATGCCTGCGCGCCGATAATATGCGTTTCCCATTCGATGTCAACGCCTGTCGCCTCAATTGTGCGAACGGTGGCGGCAATGATTTCCGGTCCGATGCCGTCGCCGGGAATCAAAGTGATTGTGTGTTTTGCCATAAGTATTTTCTTTAATGCGAATCAGTAGTTGAAAACGAGAAGAAAGCAACTGCCGTCCGAAACAGTATAGCATTAAGTCATTGGTCGGGCGAACTTTCAAGGCAGTTTGGATGTTTGTTTTTTCATCATTGAAGTTGTTGTTTTAAACAATTTTCGTTTTCCATTTTCCGCGTCTGAACAAAATCGCGCTGACAATCGCCAACATCGAAAAGGCAATCGTAATCGCCCAAAAAACGCCGTGCGCTTCAAGTCCGAAATGATAAGCCAAAACATATGCAAGCGGAATTTCAAACAGCCAAAAAATAAAAAGATTCAGATAAGTCGGCGTAACCGTATCGCCCGCGCCGTTAAAAGATGTTTCAATGACCATTCCGAAACCGTAAAATAAAAATCCCAGAGAAACTATCAGCAAGCAATCGGATGCGTAACCGGCAACGATTGTTTCGGTTGTAAATATGCCGACAATCGGCTTGGCGAAAACCGCGAGCAAAATACCGACAATCGTTAAAAAACCGGCACTGCAAAAAGCGGCTGTCCAAACCGCCTTTTCCGCGCGGTCCGGTTTTCCCGCGCCGAGCGATTGACCGACTAAAGTTGCCGCCGCGTTGCTCAGTCCGACCGAAGGAAGAAGCGCGAAAATTATCACGCGAATTCCGATTAAATAACCCGCAATGGCATCAGTTCCAAAACCGGAAACAATCCGAATCAAGCCAATCCAGCTTGTCATTCCGATAAGCATCTGCACGGTTGCCGATGCCGAAAGTTTCGCCAGCCGCCAAACCAGACGCGGAACAAAAGTCAAATGTTTGCGCTGGATGTTGAATCGTCCGCCGCGCCTCGTCAAAGCATAAAGAGCATACAAAACGCCGCAGCCGCGCCCGATTGTCGTTCCGACAGCCGCGCCCGTTACGCCCAATTCCGGGAAAAATCCCACGCCGAAAATAAAACACGGCGCGAGAATGATGTTCAGAATATTTGCCAGCCACAAAACGCGCATCGCAATCGCCGCATCGCCCGCGCCGCGAAAAATTCCGTTTATCAAAAACAGAAAAACGATAACGAAATTTCCGCCGAGCATAATCCGCGTAAAGTTTGTGCCTTGCTCGATAACGGCAGCTTCCGCGCCCATCAACGCCAGAAGCTGCGGGGCAAACAACACGCCGACGATGCCGATTATAACTGCGACAATTAAGCCTAAATATAAAACTTGAATCGCGGTTTGCGCCGCGCCTTCCGTGTCTTTTTCACCGATTCGCCGCGCCACCGTCGCCGTTGCGCCAATCGAAATGCCGATTGCCACTGCATAGACGATAACGATCAACGCTTCGGTCAAACCGACGACGGCAATCGCGTCCGCGCCGAGCTTTGCGACAAAGAAAATATCAACTACCGCAAAAAGACTCTCTCCGAGCATTTCCAAAATCATCGGAACTGACAACAGAAAAATCGCTTTGCCGAGCGAGCCTTGCGTTAAATCGCGCTGTGAACCCGAAAAGGCTTCGCGCAGAATTGACCAAAAAGAAGTATTCTCCGTCACGGCGACGGAGTTTTCCGTGCTGTTTAGCATAAAACCTTTAATTATATTGATAAAATGAGCCTAAAGCGAGATTTGCCCGTCCGAAATTTATACGGACGAAACAAACAAAACGGGTGCGAAGTATCTTAGCAGACAAGTAATTTCATAGCATTTGAGAGTTTAGCACAATTGAAAAAAATGTAAAATGTGCGCGGGTGCAAATTATTGTTCAAACTCTTCAGCCAGATATTTTTTCAATTTCTCAAGCGAAACGTCCGCACAAATGAACCCGATGTAATTGTCAGGTCTGAGCAGAACCATAAAAGATTCCTTTGCGCCGAAGGTTTCCGCAATGTTCGGATACAAAGGCAAATCGTGAAAATCAACAAAATCAACATATTGGTTTTTAAAATTTTCGGGGAAATCAGGCGGATTGCCGCTTCCGTCGAAAAATGTCAAAAGGTGAAACTTCGGCTCTGTCAAGTTTTTATAAACGCTTTTTCCGGCAATCAGAAAATACGGCATCCGCTCGCCCGCTCGGACCGAAAAATTTCCGTCGGTTCTACTTAAAGACGAATTTCGATAATTGATGCCGATTTGCGAAACGCGCGGAAAAGCGAATTTTTTAACCGCGTCAATACTGAAAGCAGCACCGGCGATATACGGGAAAATATGCGTGCGAAGAAACGAGATAAACCAATTGGGATTTGCCACCAGATTAAACATTCGGTCGGTTGTTTCGAGCAAAATTTTCGCGTTTTCGAGCCGTTCCTCGTTATAAGTTTCCAGCAATTCAGCCTTTGCTTTATCTTTCAAAACGAACGCTAATTTCCAAGCCAGATTGTAGCCGTCTTGAATTCCCGTGTTCATTCCCTGCGCTCCGGCGGGCGAGTGAATGTGCGCCGCGTCTCCGGCGAGAAAGCATCTACCCATCGAAAATTTGTTGACGTGGCGCGTGTGAACTTTATAGGTTGAAAACCAATTTACTTTTGTTATATCAAGGTCAAGCTGCGTATCCTGCTTGATGCGCTCTTCGATTTCTTCATACAAAACCTCGCCTTCATCCTTGGCAAATTCTTCGGGAAAAGTGCCGACGATGCGCCACTGATTTTCGCCCGTCATCGGGAAAAACGCGAGCAGCGAACTTTTCATTAAAAAAATCATCAGCGCATCTTGGTTGAACTTCCAATCAATTTGCACGTCGGCAACATAAAACATGCGCTCAAACGTGCTTCCTTCAAACGTCAAACCGAGCGAATGACGAACAGGACTTTTCGCGCCGTCGCAGCCGACAAGGAATTTCGCTTCAATTTCTTCAATTTCGCCGTTTGCGTTTTTAACCTTTGCTTTTACGCCTGATTCGTCTTGTATGAAACTTTCGAGCGTCGTTTGCCATTGAACGTCTTTGCCGTTTGATTTGATGAAATCATACAAAATCTTTTCGTGTTTGCCCTGTTCGACCAGGAGTATAAACGGATACGGACTCAAGCCTTTGCCCATTTCGCCAAACTCGACCTCACCGCGCACTTCGCCGCCAACAACCATTCGCGCTTTTGCCGCAATCGCACCTTGCTCGATTAATTTATCTGCCAAACCAATTTGCTCGTAAGTCTCCAGCGTTCGCGCCTGCACGCCGATTGCCTTTGAATGCGGTGTAGTCGTTTCCTTTTTATCGAAAATCACGAAATCAACGCCGTATCTGATAAATTGACACGCCAGAGCAAGCCCTGTCGGTCCCGCACCGACAATTACTACATTCGTTTTCATTTTGTTTTCCTTTTATGGCAAATCTCTCAAAAAACATAAATATATTCTAAAACAAAAATTATATCTTTTTTCAACATATTTATGGTAAAGTATTGCTGAAACTTAAGTCTTATAATCTTTTAGAGAAGAAGGAGAATTTTATGCCAGCAAAAAAAACAAGTACAAAAGCTACAACCAAGAAATCAACTTCGACAAAAGCAAAAAGCAGCAGAAGCACCGCCAAAAAATCCGGCAAAAAGAGTTCATCGCCGGGTATTATGGGCAAAGTTAAAAAAACCGCCGGTGAAATTCTCGGCGGTGCGGCAACCGGCGCGGCTGTCGGAGCCTTAGGCGTTGTCGCTGAAACCATCGGCAATGTAGCGGAAAGCGGCGCAAAGAGTATTAAAAAAGCATCTCCGACGAAAGCCAAAACCGCAGCCGCTTCGGCGAAAAGCAAAACTGCAGCCGCTTCGGCGAAAACAAAAGACACAGATAAACCGGTGAAGTCGAAAGGCGCGGATAAATCAGCGAAAAGTGCAAAGTCTTCGCCGAATACTAAAGCAAAAAATAAAGTGTCGCTAAGCGAGAGCGGCAGCAAAACTTCAAAAACCACTAAAGCTAAAAAATAAGTAAGTGTAGAAGAATTCCGCTCACTTTAATCCGCAAATTTTTTGCGGAAAGATATTTTTGTCTAATGCTGTTAAAGATAATCGGCTTTTTCATAAATCCCGTTGCGTAAGAGTTATCGAGATTTTTTTGACTTGTGAAAATATTTCACGTAAAAATGCTTTACAATCTGTATTTTTCTATAAAATTTATGGTTTCCGAATTCAAGCGTTCAAAACTCGCTCTATTTGTTATCTTGCTTTTGACAATTTCCGCACAGGCAGACGAAGTTAACAAATACGTTCGCGCACAACTTGCGGAACGGCACATTCCGGGCGCGGCGATTGCCGTTATCAAAAACGGGCGCGTCGTCAAAGCTGAAGGTTACGGTTTGGCGAGCGTTGAATTCAACGCGCCCGCGACAAAAGAAACCGTGTTTGAAATCGGCTCGATTTCCAAGCAGATGACCGCCGCCGCGATTATGCTTCTGGTTGAAGAGGGCAAAATAAATCTGGACGAGAAAATTAAACGATATCTGCCGAACACGCCCGACTCATGGAAAAACGTCAGCGTCCGAAATCTTTTGACGCACACTTCGGGTATTAAAAGCTATACGGGTTTGTCGGGTTTTGAACTGACGAAAAGGTTAAAACGTGATGAATTTATCAAAGCGCTTTCCACGCATCCGCTCGAATTTGAAGCGGGCGCAAATTGGAAATACAGCAACAGCGGCTACAATCTTCTCGGCTTTATTATCGAAGCGGTTTCGGGAAAATCTTACTGGAATTTTATGCGCGAGCGCATTTTCAAACCGCTCGGAATGAATTCTACCGGCGACCGCGACCCGCAATATATCATCCGCAACCGCGCAACCGGCTACGAATGGGAAAACAACCGGCTTGTCGGGCGCGATTATGACTTGACGGATGTTTTCAGTGCGGGCGCAATCGTTTCAACTGTAATGGATTTGGCGAAATGGGACGCGGCTTTGCGTAATGATTCTCTGCTCAAAAAAGAAAGCAAAGCGCAGATTTGGACACCTGTTTTGTTCAATGACAGAAAGCCTTATCCGTATGGCTTTGGTTGGAATGTTACCGAATTTCGCGGTCATCGGCTCATCAGTCACGGTGGGCAAACCGCCGGTTTTGCCGCGAATATCTCGCGCTATACGGATGACGATTTGACAGTGATTGTTTTGACAAATCTCGGCGACCAAGGGCTTGGCGGCGCGATTGCACGCGGCATTGCAAAAAATTATATTCCGGCAATTTCGCTCAAAACAATCAAAGCGCAAACCGAATCGGACGCGAAAGTTTCCACGATGCTCAAAACCGCTTTGCGCGAACGTCTGGAAAACAAATTGAATCCCGATTTATTGTCGAGCGAACTGATAAAATCTCTTTCCACCGAACGCGCCAAAAATGTTAATCAACGCATCGCATCTTTCGGCACAATCAAAAATCTTGTGTTTGTCGGCGGCGAAACATCGGGCGAAAGGAAAATCTACCGCTACAAAGCCGAAACACCGACGCGCATTTTTCTGTGGCGTTTTGCCGTCAATGACGAAGGCAAAATCTCGGAAATGACGCTTGAGGAAGAGGAATAAAAGGTATTTTCTTTTATTAAATACAAATTAGAAAATAATTAAAAGAACTGATTTATTGAAACCAACCCATTCCTTTTCAAAAATTCAAAACCAACTCGCCATCTTTCTCTTCAACCGAAACGCTTCCGCCGTCGGTTAATTTTCCGAATAAAATCTCTTGCGCTAACGGCTGTTTAATACGCTCGTGAATTAGACGCGCCATCGGACGCGCTCCGTATTTTGGGTCGAAGCCGTTTTTCGCCAGCCATTCACGCGCTGTTTCGTCTAATTTCACAAGCACGCGCTTTTCGGCTAACTGCCCGTTGAGTTCTTTTATAAATTTGTCCACAATCAGCTTGATAACGTCCAAATCCAGAGCCTTAAACGGCACCCAAGCGTCGAGACGATTGCGGAATTCGGGCGTGAACGTGCGTTCAATCACGCCTTTGGCTTGTCCTTTTGTTTCAGCTTGATTGCGAAAACCGACACCGCCCGACGATAATTCTCTTGCGCCCGCGTTGGTCGTCATAATCAAAATCACATTGCGGAAATCGGCTTTTTTGCCGTTGTTGTCGGTCAAAGTCGCGCTGTCCATAACTTGCAACAATAAATTGAAAAGATTTGGATGCGCTTTTTCGATTTCGTCCAACACAAGAACGGCGTGCGGCGTTCGCATAATCGCTTCGGTTAAGAGTCCGCCCTGGTCAAAGCCGACATATCCGGGCGGCGCACCGATAAGACGCGAAACCGTGTGCGGCTCGGCGTATTCGCTCATATCGTAGCGCATAAATTCGATGCCGAGTTGTTCGGCTAATTGTTTTGATAATTCGGTTTTACCAACGCCGGTTGGACCCGAAAACAGAAAAGAACCGACAGGTTTTGTTTCGTGTCCGAGTCCGGCGCGGGAAATTTGAATCGCGTCCACGATTTTATTTATCGCATCGTCCTGCCCGTAAATCACGTTTTTTAAATCTTCGCGCAGAGTTTTCAAGCGATCTTTTTCATCGGCGACAACCGTTTTCGGCGGAATTTTCGCCATCCGCGCAATTGTGTTTTCAACCATTTGCACCGAGATTTGATTCGGGCGTTTGTCTTCGGCGAGAAGTTTAAGGCTTGCGCCAACTTCATCAATTACATCAATTGCTTTGTCGGGCAAATGGCGGTCGTTGATGTATTTTCCAGCAAGCTCAGATGCAACGCGCAAAGATTCGTCCGAGTATTTTACGCCGTGATGCTGTTCGTAAAATCGCTTCAAACCTTTCAGAATTTCGTAAGTTTCTTCAACCGTCGGCTCGCCGATTTCGATTTTTTGAAAGCGTCTGGCTAACGCTCGGTCGCGTTCAAACGCGGCTTTGTATTCCGCATAAGTTGTCGAGCCGATACAGCGCAAAATTCCGTCGGCAAGCGCGGGTTTCAAGATATTTGAAGCGTCCATTGCGCCGCCGGAAACCGCGCCCGCACCGACAATCGTGTGAATTTCGTCAATAAACAGAATCGCGTTTTCCTGTTTGTGCAAATCATTGATAATGGCTTTAAAACGCTGTTCAAAATCGCCGCGATAGCGCGTTCCCGCCAGCACCGCGCCCATATCGAGCGCGAAAATCTTCGCGTCCTTCAAGACTTCCGGCACACTTCCTTCGCTGATTTTGAGTGCTAAACCTTCTGCCAGAGCGGTTTTGCCGACGCCGGGTTCGCCAACGTAAAGCGGATTATTTTTCTTGCGCCGACACAGAACTTGAATCGTCCGTTCGATTTCCGCTTCGCGCCCGATTATCGGGTCAATCTCGCCTTTGACGGCTTTCGCCACCAGTTCGACGGTGAAAGATTCGAGCGGTTTTTTATTTTTACCGCCTAGAGCGCGTTCTTCGGCAAATTCCTCGTCTTCGATGCCTTCGCCAACGCCGTCAAACGAAAAACCGCTGTCAATTTTCGAGATGCCGTGCGCGATGTAATTCAAAATATCAAGCCGCGTAACGCCTTGTTGCTGCAATAGATAAACGGCGTAACTCTGCTCGGCTTGATAGAGCGCGGCAAGGATATTTCCGCCGTCCACAACTTGCTGACCGCTACCTTGTGACTGAAGAATCGCGTATTGAATCGTCGCTTCAAATGTCGAGGTCGGTTCGGGCAGCATTTGTGTTTTGGCAGGCATTTTTTCCAAAACGTCCGCAAAATAATCTTCCAAAGATTTGGCAATTTCATCAATCTTCGCACCGCAATTGTATAAAATATCGCGGGCGGCGTTGTCTTCAAGAAGAGCAAAAAGTAGATGCTCTAAGGTAACGTATTCGTGTTTGCGCCTGACGGCTTCCTCAACCGCGTAGCTTAATGTTTCTTCTAATTCTCTGGTCAACATACATTTAAAAATAAAAACTATTTGTTGTATTCGTTCAATAAAAGTTTGCCTTTGTAATCAATCCCGCTTTTAAATATACACTCTTTTACTGATTATTTCGCCAACCGTGTTCGCCAATCAGCGGCACAAACGCACATGCGCCGAAATTTTCCGTCTGAAAGCCTTGCGGCGTGCGTATAACGCGGATTAAATTTTGTGATTTTTGGTCTTGCCCGATGGGAATAACAAGCCGTCCGCCGATTTTTAGTTGATTTACAAGCGGTTCGGGTATTGTCGGACTGCCCGCCGCGACCAGAATTCCGTCAAACGGCGCGTAAGTTTCCCAACCGTTTGTGCCGTCCGCGCACCGCAGCGTAACATTCTGAATTTGTAGACTTTGCAGTCTGTTTTGCGCTTCGGCGGCAAGCTGCGGAACTCTTTCAATCGCAAAAACCTTGTTTGCCAGCCGCGCCAGAATCGCGGTTTGGTAACCCGAACCCGCGCCGATTTCCAAAACCTTTGCGTCCGGCGCAAGTTCCAAAAGCTCGGTCATTCGGGCGACAATAAAAGGCTGTGAAATAGTTTGATTGGCGGCAATCGGGAGCGCGTTGTCTTTGTAGGCTTGAGATTTTAAGGCTTCAGGAACAAAAAAGTGACGCGGAACTTCGCCCATTACGCGCAAAACATTCTCGTCGGCAATTCTGTAATGCTCGCGCAATAGCGTAACCATTCGCTCGCGCGGTATTTCGTATTCGTCATTGAGTTTCAGATTCGTTTGCATATTCTTAAATAAATTTTAACGCGAAGACGCTAAGGAATGAAACCATAGATTGACATGGACAAATGCGGATTGATATTAGTGAATAGCTATTGACTAATAATTTTTCACTTTTCACCTTTCACTTTTCACTTTCATATCCGCGTTCTATTGTATTTGTTCCAAAGAAACATCGCCCCAACTTTGCAAAATCTCAATCGCTTGATGATTTGTTAAGTCGCTCCGCATCGGTGTAACGGAAACAAAACCTTCGTCAATTGCTTCAAAATCAGTGCCGCCTCCGGCGTGAAAACCGCTTCGTTCTTCACCAATCCAATAATACAATTTTCCGCGCGGGTCAATATGTTCGCTGATAACCGGACGCGCATTTTTAAAACCTTGTTTGGTAACGCGAATGCCTTTTGGTTCACCTTTCGGCACATTGATATTTAAAAGCGTTCCGTCAGGCAAACCTTCTTTTAAAGCCTTTTCCGTCATTCGTCTGGCAACTTTCGCCGATTCGGTAAAATCCTGATTTCTGTTTGCCACCAAACTAAACGCTAATCCCGGAACGCCTAAAATTGTTGATTCCAGCGCACCGGCAACCGTTCCCGAATAAGTTGCGTCGTCGCCAAGATTTGCGCCGTGATTGATGCCCGAAGCGCACAGATGCGGACGCAGTTCGGGCGGCAAAATTTGATTTAAGGCGAGCGTTACGCAATCAGTCGGCGTTCCGTCAACTGTCCAATGCCGCGCGTCAATTTGCCTGATTCGCAAAGGTCTTGAAAGCGTTAAACTGTGCGACGCGCCGCTCATTTCCGATACGGGCGCGACGACATAAACATCGCCTATTTCAAGCAAAGCGTTTTCCAGCGCGATGATGCCTTCCGAGTGATATCCGTCATCGTTGGTCAATAAAATACGAACTTTTTCCGAACTCATAAAATAAAAAGATGCGGGAAGCGGTGAAGTTTCAAAAAGTAAAACTTCTTCGCATCACGCATCTTGCATTAAAATGTAAAAACTATCTGTTGCTATTACTGGTATTGCTAGTATTGTTAAACTGGCGCATCGGACGATAACGCTTGCGGTTACGCTTGCGGGCATTCGCCGATTTGAGCTTTGCTTTTTGTCCCGGCGGGACGAAATGCGCGTGTTTCTTCAAATCTTTGATAATCTCTTCGGTAATCACTTTGCGCTTAAAACGGCGCAGCGCACTCTCGATAGATTCATTATTATTAACTGATACAAAAGCCATTTGACTTATCACACTCCCTTTTGCTCAGATTATCGTCAGACGGAGCAAACTATCATTAAACACTTTTTTATCCGCGTTAGCAAGTTTTCGGCAATTTGTAAAAATTATTCGGCGAAATTAAGATGGTTGGTTTATTATGGTAAAAAGGAATTTATGTTTAAGTCAATCCATTTCAATTCAAAAGGTCGTGCTGTGACGAATGCTTCAAAATCTGAAGTTCAAGAGAAATTACAGAAAATCGGCGGCGCGGAAAAGTTAGGATTATTGATTAGTGTATAATTGACGCGAGGTAAAACAAAAATGCAGACAATCAGCATTAGCGAGCTGCAACACAATCTGGCTTTGTATCTTGAAAAGGTTAAAGACGGCGATGAAATCATTGTCAAAGAGGAAAACGAAATTATCGCCCGAATTTTACCATTTGATAATGAAGAACAATTACTCGTCGCAGAGGGTTTAATGCGTTTGCCAAAAAAGGAATTGGCAAAAGATTTTTGGGAATCGGACGCGCCCGAAATTCCGCTGGAGAAAATAGTCAAAGCAATCCGCAGCGAGCGCGATGAAGACTAATCAATCATTTTGGGATACGAGCGGGATTGCGCCGCTTTGCTGTTTTCAAGCGACAAGCGGGCGGCTGCGGCAATTACGCCGAAAATACGAAGTTGTCGCTTGGTGGGCAAGTTCAATTGAAGGGCAAAGCGCGTTGAAACGCCTTCTGCAGGAAAATGAAATTTCTCAAACAGCCTATGCCGAAGCCGTCAAACGCCTTGAATTTCAAAGCGAAACGTGGCGCGAAATTCAGCCGACCGAAAAAGTTCGCACAATTGCCAGAAATCTGATTGAATCGGAAAACCTGCGAACACTCGACGCTTTGCAGCTAGCGGCGGCTTTGGTCTGGTGTTTTGAAAAACCGGAAGGCAGAATTTTTGTTTGCTGTGATGACAAACTTTCGGAAGCGGCGAGGAAAATCGGTTTTACCGTCTTGCCAGAGTGATTCTATGTTTCAATCAATTCATTTCAACGCCAAGCCACGCGCTACGACGAACGCTTCAAAGCCGGAAGTTCTGGAAAAATTACAGAAAATCGTCGGCGCGGAAAATGTTTTAATTGAGCCGGAAAAAGTCGAGCCTTACGGCGCGGATGCCGTTAAGGAAAAATTTCCGCCCGAAGCGGTCGTTTTTCCCGAAAGCACGACGCAAATTGTCAAGATTTTAAAACTTGCCAATGAATATCTTTTTCCCGTCACGGCTCGCGGCGGCGGTGTCGGCTACACGGGCGGCGCAGTTCCGGTTGACGGCGGAATCGTTATCGGCACAGACAGGATGAACAAAATTATTGAGATAAATCCAGACGATTTGTATGTAATTTGCCAGCCGGGACTCACAACCTACGCTTTGCAGCAAGCGGTTGAAAAATACGGATTGCTTTTTCCACCTGACCCGGCTTCGTATAAAGATTCTTTTATCGGCGGCAACATTGCCGAAAACGCGGGCGGAATGCGAACGCCAAAATATGGCGTAACGAAGCATTCGGTTTTGGGTTTAGAAGTCGTAACGGCGACGGGCGAAGTTATCAGAACGGGTGGAAGAACTGTAAAAAACGTCGTCGGTTTTGATTTGACGGGTTTGATGTGCGGTTCGGAAGGACTTTTGGGAATTATCACCGAAGCGACTTTGAAACTTCTGCCGATGCCCGAAGTGACTTCAACCGTTCGCGCTTCGTTCAAAACAATGAAAGAGGCTTGCGAAGTTTTGACCAAATTCACGCCCGAAGGTTTATTGCCGATGGCGATGGAAGTGATTGATAGAAACTGTGTCGGCGCGATTGAGCAAAATTACGCTTTTGGTTTATCAAAAGAGGCGGGCGCAATTTTGCTTGTCGCGGTTGACGGGTTTCGTGAAGAAGTAACGCGCAATGCACAAACAATCGAATGTATTTTGCAGGAAAATGGCGGCTTTGACGTAGTTTGCGCCGAATCCAAAGAGGAAGAAGACAAACTCTGGGACGTGCGCCGCGCCATTTCGCCGTCTTTGATGAAATATGGCAGCTTGAAAATAAACGAAGATGTCGTCGTGCCGCGTTCAAAAGTTCCTGAATTGATTGCTGAAATTGAAGAAATCGGACGCAGACACAATACGTTTGTCGCCAATTTCGGACACGCGGGCGACGGCAACATTCACGTCAATTTTCTTTGCAATCGTGAAGATGCCGATTCGATTGCGCGGGCGCGGCAATGCGTGAAGGAAACTTTCGCTTTATCAGTCGAACTCGGCGGCTCGATTTCCGGCGAACACGGCATCGGCTACGTCAAAGCCGCTTATCTCGATATGGCAATTGACCAGCCGACGCTTGAGATTATGAAAGCAATCAAACGAGTTTTCGACCCGAATGGCATTTTGAATCCGGGCAAGATGTTTGTATAACAATAACTAAAAAACTTATAATTTTGATTTCTAAGACTACTAAAGAAAAAAATGAAGGCAAGTGAAACAAGTCTCAATAGATTTTTGGCTCAAACCGATACTCAATTTATCATTCCGGTTTATCAAAGAAACTATGACTGGAATCTTCTCCAATGCAAAGAATTATTTGAAGATATTATTAAAGTTGGTAGTGATGAGAAGCAAGCTTCTCATTTTGTCGGAAGTATTGTCTATATTCACGACAATGTATATTCGGTTGCAGGAATCAGAGAATTGTCAATCATTGACGGACAGCAAAGATTGTCAACCGTAACATTGATTTATATAGCACTTTATTCATTAGCCAAAGAAACCGGAAATCAAGCGTTAGTCAATAGAATTCAAGAAACATATCTAATAAACAAATTCGCCCAAGAAGAGGAAAAGTTAAAATTACGACCGACTGAGCGTAATGATAAAGCTCTTAAATTCCTTCTCAAAAATGATCCGCATGATGAATATAGAGAATACTCACGACTCATTGAAAATTATAATTACTTTAAGGGAAGGATAAATTCAGACAACACGGATTCTGTCATTCAAGGTTTGAATAAATTAATTTTTGTAGAAATTTCTCTAGAAAGAGATAAAGACGATCCGCAGAAAATTTTTGAAAGTCTTAACTCCACCGGACTTGAATTAAGTCAATCGGATTTAATCCGAAACTATATTTTGATGGGTCTTAAACACAAAGACCAAACTAATATTTACGAAAATTATTGGCGACACATCGAGGTCAGCGCAACGCAGGAAGAAACCAATGCAAACAAAGTTTCCGATTTCATCAGAGACTTTTTGACTTTAGAAAACAGAGATATTCCTAACAAAGGAAAAGTTTATCAAGAATTTAAGAAGAAATATCCGATCACCGAAATCGAAAACCTTGAAAAGATTCTCACGAAAATCAAAAAGTATTCGATTTACTACAACAAATTTATTAATCCGCACAATGAAACCGATTTGGATATAAGAAGCCAACTCGCTTTGATCAGCCGACTCGAAATCAATGTTGCCTATCCTTTTTTGTTAGAGGTTTATAATGATTACGCCTCGAATGTAATTAACAAATCAACGCTCATCGAAATACTTGAACTGTTGCAATCGTTCACCTGGCGACGTTTTGTTATCGGATTACCGACAAATTCTCTAAATAAGATTTTCATGCGTTTGTATGAAGATGTTGATTCAAGCGATTATGTTTCCTCTTTGCAAAGAACCCTGCTTAGAAAGAAATCGTCGCAAAGATTTCCGAGGGACAGAGAAGTAATTGCGACATTGAAGGATAGAGATATGTATGGAATTCAAACTAAAAACAGAGCATATTTTTTTGAAAAGTTAGAAAACTACGAAAACCGCGAACCAGTCAAAATCGAAGGAAATCCCGACATTACGGTTGAACACATCTTCCCGCAAAATCCTGACCCAAAATGGAAAATAGAACTTAAAGACGAACAATACAATTTAATCAAGGAAAAGTATCTAAACACGGTCGCCAATCTCACGTTGTCAGGCAACAACGGAAAACTCAGCAACAAGTTTTTCACCGACAAAAGAGATTTGAATATAGACGGCAAAGAACAAGGATATAAATTCAGCCGTTTATGGCTTAATAAACATCTTGCAACTCTGAACAAGTGGGACATAGAAGAAATCGAAAAAAGATTCGAGTTGATTGGGGAAAGGTTTCTAAAGATTTGGACATTTCCATCAATTTTATTAGCGGAAACAACTAATGAAACCGAAGAGATAAATATTTTTGACGCGGAAGACCCAACTTATAAAAAGCTGGAATACGCGATATTCTTCAATCAAAAACTTGATGTTAAAACAGTCAGCGATTTGTATGCGACGGTTATGATAAGTTTGTTTGAACTAAACCCAGAAGCGTTTTTTACCGAAGAAGTTGAGCGAAAGCTAACGCTTACAAAACACGCCGAAGATTGCAGAGAAGTTATCGAATTAAACGATACCTACTTTATTGAAAAACACATGAGTTCAAAAGACAAATTTGACAGATTAAAAGTTTTGTTAAATGCAATGGATTTGGAAGATGAACTTTTAATTAAATATAGCGTGGAATAAAATCAATGGTCGTATTAGATAAAACTTTAATAAATCCGGCGCAAAACAATTTTATTGATTTATTCAATCTAATGCTCCACCGCGCCGTCGCAGAAAAACTGCGGGAAGATGCGAAACCTGTTTTGCAGATTGCCCGCAATAATCTCAATCGCTGGCTGAAAAAAAATGAAAATTCCGCTTTGCTTGAGTGGCGGCAAATCCTCGAAACTCGCACACCCGAAGAAATCATAAAAATCATTTCTCAAGATACGGACGAAGGGCAAAGACTGCGCTCGTCGTCGCCGTTTGCCGGAGTTTTGAGTGAAGCCGAACGCGAAAAAATTTGGAGCGAATGTGCGGAAATCAGACCTGTTTGAATTGGTTCGGCAAATCAAAGCGATTGCGCCCGAAGAAACGCCGATTATCGTCGGTTCGCAAGCCGCTCACGCCGTTACGTCGGTGTTACCTGAAATTGTCCAACAATCAATCGAATGTGATTTTCTGTTCGCAAGCGGAAAAACCGAAACGCGAGTTGAAGTAAATAAAAAGCTCGGCGTGTTCAGTTCCTATCAACTCCAACACGGTTTTTACGCCGACGCGCTCGGTCTGGCAACTGTTATTTTGCCGACCGGCTGGCGAGAAAGATTGCAACCGTTGGCAGATGAAAACGGAAAAGTCGTTGCTTTTTGCGCGGAGATTCACGATGTCGCCGTCAGCAAATTGATTGCCGGGCGCGAGAAAGATTTTCTCTTTTTGAAGGAAGCATTTTTGCGCGAATACATTTCGATTGACGAATTTCTCAAGCGGGCTAAATTGGTCGGGTCAATGCCGCAAAGCGAGGTTTTAGTTTCGCGTCTTGAATAATCTTGTTAAGTTTTTACCGAAGAATCATATTTCAGCCGTCAGAAAGGTATTGGCGGAGCTAAAATCAAATTCGTAGTTTCCGGCGAACACAGTACCGGTTATGTCAAAGCCGCTTACTTAGATATGACGGTTGACGCGCCGACGCTTGAGATTATGAAAGCTATCAAAAAAGTCTTCGACCCGAACGGCATTCTAAATCCGGGAAAAATGTTTGTTTGATTGAAACGGAAAAATAATTGTCTGTGATTCTAAAAAATGTTAAATTAAGTTTGCTATGAACACGATTCAAATTCCGGTTTCAGAATATCAACGGCTACAGGAAGAATTGGAGTTGCTGAAAAATTCCGAGTTTCTGCAAAACGTGAATAAACTGATTGATTTTCTCTATCAAGATAAATACGGTTTGTATATGGGCGATTACACGGAAGATTTAACCGAATCCGCAATTGGCGAGGCGTGGGAGAACGAACCGAGTGGCTGGGATAACATATAAACAAAAAGAAATTGTCCTCGTGCCATTTCCTTATTCCGATTTGAGCAGTGCCAAAGGCGACCTGTCCTGATAATCTCCAACGACGATTACAACCGAGAATTTCACGATGTCGTCGTTTGCGTGCTTACCAGCAATCAGCATAAAGATTCGTATTCGGTGGCGTTGGAAAACGACGATTTGGAAATAGGTGTTCTGCCTGAAAACTCAATTGTCAAAGCCCACAAACTTTTCACGATTCACCAAAGCAAAATCATCAGAAAATTCAGCCTCGTTAAAGACGAATACTTCGAGCAGGTCGCGGCGAAAATCAGAAATTTGATTGAGCAGTAAAATTTAATTTTCGACTCCGTTCGGCATTTTGAATCCGGGTAAGATGTTTGTTTGAAATTTCTTTTGTGGCATAATCAAAAATTATGAAAAACATCCCGCTCGAAATATCGGAAGAAGAACTGCGCGAAGTTACAAAGGCGTATAAAACTTTACAGAACTTTCTCGAAAAAATCGTGTCGCCGAACCAACTTTACACCGATGAATTTTTGGAAGGTTTGCACGAAGCGCAGGCGGAAGTAAAAGACAAAAACTTTGTCGAGGTAAAGAGTTTTGCCGATTTCGTCCAATAAACGCGCAATCCAACGAACAACTCGCTTCGGCAGAGACGTTCGCCGTCTGCCGCAGGATGTTCAAGAAGAAGCCTTTCGAATTGCTAATCAGCTTGCCGCAGATATTTTCGATTCAGCCTTAAATGTTAAACAAATGACCGGCTTTCGCGGCATTTATCGCGTTGTCGTCGTGCGAAATTATCGGATGGTATTTTCGCTTGATGATGAAAACATTTATCTTCTCCGCATTAGACACCGGCGCGAAATATACCGGAATTTGGAAATATAAAAAGTCTTCGACCCAAACGGCATTTTGAATTCGGAAAAAATGTTCGTTTAGACTGCAGCTGCGAATTGAAACAAAGTAATGGATTACTAAAAAAGTCCAGATTTAATATTATGAAAATTCTACTTTCTTTTTTGTTAGGCTCGCTCCTGTTCACGTTTGCAGGCAGTAATGTTTTTGCCCAACACCGAAATCTTACTGTCATTCTATTGCGGCACGCCGAAAAAGATGTTTCGGAAGATGCGGACACAGCTAATCCCGACCTCTCGCCGGAAGGAAAGTTAAGAGCGCAAAGGCTAGTAAAAATTATCAATAAGTATCAGCCGGAAATAATTTATTCGACCGATTATATTCGGACAAAGGCGACGGTTATGCCGCTGGCGCAGAAAAAAAGAGCAATGATTTTTATCTACGATGCGCGAAACCTGAAGCAAATGAATGATTTGATAATGACGGGAAAATTTAAGCGCGTTCTTGTCGTCGGACACAACACAACCACGCCCGCGTTGGCAAATTTGCTGATAAAACAAGATAAATATAAAACTCTCGCCGAATCGGAATACGATAAAATCTGGGTTATCAAAATCAAAAAGAACAAAACCAGACCAAATAAAATCAAAGAGAAGGTTATTGTCTATTGAACATTCCAATTTTATTACACAACCCGCGCCAAAACTTCTTTTTGGACGGCTTTCGCAAAATAAACCGACACCAAAAACGCAGCAAACATAATCGCCGAAGCCGTCCAAAAAGTTCGGTAAATTGTAAAATCGTCAATTTGATTGACCGCGTTGTTAAGCAAAATTCCGCCGATGACCGGTCCGACGGCGCGTGCCAAACTCGCCGCTGACTGCATAATTCCCAAGGCTTTTCCTTGCTCGCGTTCGTCGGCAATTTTTGATGCAAGACTTGTCAGAGCGGGTGAAGATAATGCGTTTCCGAGCGCGAAAAAACCGATTCCGACAAGCAAACCGACCAAACCGCCCGAATCAGGTCCGACATACGGCACAACAAAAAGACTGCCGACAAGCACTAAACAACCGATAACGACGAGCCACGATTCACCAAATTTTTTCGCCAGTTTGCCAAATAATGCGCCTTGCATAATGACGGCTAGAAATCCGATATAGGCAAAAAGATAGCCGTTTTGTTCGGCGTTATAACTAAAACGATACATTGTGTAAAGCACAAATGCGGTCGTCATTATCGAAAAAGCCGTAACGACCAGAAAATAAAGGATAGTGATGGTTGTAAAGCGGGAATCTTGTAACGATTCAAAAAGGACGGCAAAGCGGTTTTTTGTAACGAGATTTTTATGCGTTTCTTTATTTCGCGTTTCGGGCAGGAAAAAATAAAGCGCGACAGCATTGGCAAAACTCAGGACGGCGGCAAATAAAAACGGAACGTGAATGCCGTATTTGCTCAAAATACCAGCGATTGCAGGTCCAAAAATAAATCCGAGTCCAAAAGCCGCGCCAAAAAGTCCCATTCCTTTCGCCCGATTTTCCAGCGTCGTAACGTCCGCGATATAGGCTTGCGCAGTTGAGATGTTTCCGCCAGTGATGCCGCCGATAATTCTGCCTAAAAAAACAATCCACAAAACACCGGCAAAACCAATCACAAGATAGCCGACGGCTGAACCAAGCAGACTCAGAAACAAAACCGGACGGCGACCGTATTTATCTGAAATTCTGCCAAGAATCGGAGAAAAAATAAACTGCATTACCGAATAAGAAGCAAGAAGAAGCCCAATCTCAAACGGCGTGGCGTTAAACGGCGCGGTTTCAGCAAAAAACGGTAAAATCGGAATCACCATTCCAAAACCGATAAGGTCAATAAAAACCGTGATGAAAATAATAATAATCGGTTTGGTTAAAAATCTTTCGTCAATTAATTGGGAATTGATTTCTATTTCTTGGTTCATTAAGCCTGCATTATGCAAAAAGCATTGTAAGAATAAAATTATGCCACTGTGCAGCCTAAAACTAAAAGTGCTGTTATTAATTACCTCTTTTCTCCGACAACCAGCGTGGCTTTAATCGAAAAACGAAATGAAAGCGTACCGTCGTCGGCATCGATTAGTTGAGCAAACCTTTCCAAAACTTGTTTTTGTTCTTCCGCGTCGAGAAAATCAAGCCAGACAGGTAAAAGAAAATCGGCGGCAAGCGGCGAAGCAACAAACTCCGTGCCGTTTTCAAACTCGAAAATTTCGGTTGTTGTAACGATTTGAATTTTTGACAATCCGAGATTTTCGGCAATTTCTTTGACCTTTGAAACCGTTGGAATTTCGTTAATCAAGCGTTCGACTTCCGTTACCTTTTCAAGCAAATCTAAATCAAGCAAAGTTTCCCACAAAAAAGAGAAAATCTCGCCGAAACTGCCCGCCGTCGGCAGAAAAAATACACCTTGTTTGGCGGACAAATCAATAATTTCGGCGATAAACGAACACAAATCTTCAGGTTTGACAAAACTTGCGTCCGCCACAACCACATCAAAAATTTCGTCGGGAAAAACTGAGGCAAAATAGACATCCGATTTTATCGCGTCAGATTTGGCTTGCGCGATGAAATTTAGTTCTTTATTTTCATTAAAGGCAGTTAGGTTTGAATCTTTCTCCAGCTTTTCGCTGATGGCAAGCGCGTGATTTCCCGTTCCGGCGTTGACGTAGAGAATGTTTTTTTCGCCGGAAAATTTGAAATTCGCATCGAAAATATCCGTAAAACGCTCAGTCCAATCGGTGGCAACATAAAGGTCGCGCAAAAAGGCGAGTTCTTTTTGTGATTTGCTCATAAATATATTAGACCTTAAATTTTGTTAATCGTAAATTGTTTATTGTTAATCATAGATTGTTTCTACTTACGATTTGCGATTAACTATTAACAAATTTTTTTGGAGAAATTTTGTGGCAAAAACTATCAAAGAATTATTTGATTTAACAGGAAAAACAGCAGTTGTAACGGGCGGTTCACGCGGCATCGGCAAGGAAATGGCGGAAGGACTGGCGGAAGCGGGCGCAAATTTAATGCTCTGTGCGCGGCGCATTGAATGGCTCGACGAAGCGGTTGAGGAATTTCGCGGCAAAAATTTTCACGTTCACGGAAAAATTTGCGATGTTACAAAAGCGCAAGACGTGCAGGCGGTTGTAGATGAAACCATCGAAAAATTTGGTAAAATTGATATTTTAATCAACAACGCGGGAATTTCTTGGGGCGCGATGCCCGAAGAAATGCCGCTCGAAAAATGGCAGAAAGTGATTGATGTAAATCTGACAGGCTGTTTTATTTTCGCGCAGGCAGTCGGGCGCGAAATGCTGAAAGTTAATAGCGGTTCGATTATTAACATCGCTTCAATTTCCGGTTTGACTTCGAGCGCAAACGGTCCATTTTACGCCGGATATGTTGCCAGCAAAGCCGGTTTGATTGGTTTGACACGCGAACTGGCAGCGAGTTGGGGACGTAGAGGAATTCGAGTGAACGCGATTGCGCCCGGCTTTTTTCATTCGCGGCTTACCGATGCCGTGATTGATATTTATGAGCGTTCTATTCAGGAAAACAACGCGATTCCGCGCATCGGCGCGAAAGGCGAATTAAAAGGCGCGGCAGTTTTTCTTGCCTCCGATGCTTCGAGTTACATTACCGGTCAAACAATTGCGGTTGACGGCGGAATGACAATTTGATTTTGGATTTTTAGAATTCGTGTTTATCTATGGTTAAATAAATTATGGAATTTAGTGCAACAACATTAAATTTAGCTTCGATAGTTGAACAACACGCCAAACTTTCGCCTGAAAAAGAGGCAATCATCTGGAATGATGTGCGTTTGAGTTATGGCGAATTAAACAGTTTGTCAAACCGCGTGGCAAATGCTCTGACGGAAATGGACATCGGACATGGCGATAAAGTTGCTTTGTCTTGCCCGAATCTGCCGTTTTTTCCGTTTATCTACTACGGAATTTTGAAAGCAGGCGCGGCGGTTGTGCCGCTCAATGTTCTTTTTAAAAAGCGCGAAGTTGCCTATCATTTAGAAGATTCGGATGCGAAAGCCGTTTTCGTCTTTGAGGGAACAGATGAACTTCCGATGGCGCAATGGGTCAAAGAAGGTTTCGATACGGTTGAAACGTGCGAACATTTAATCGTCATAACCAAAGATCTAAACGCACCGAGTCCGTTTGCCGAACATCAAACCTTGACGCAAATCACAGATGGTAAATCCGATGAATTTGAAACCTTTCCGACCAAACCCGAAGACACTTGCGCGATTCTTTACACAAGCGGCACGACCGGACAACCGAAGGGCGCGGAACTCACGCATTTTAACATTTTTCTTAATGCGGTAACGACTTACAATTCGCATCTGCCGATGTTGGATTTTACCGACGGCGAGCAAAAAACCGTATTAATTACACTGCCGCTTTTTCATACGACCGGACAAACCGTGCAGATGAACGCGCAGATTTATGGCGGAAATCGGATAGTTCTGCTTCCGCGTTTTGAGGAAAAGGCGACGCTCGAAGCAATGGCGAAGGAAAAGGTGAATTTTTGGGTTGGCGTGCCGACGATGTATTGGGCATTGCTGAGATACGTTGAAGAAACGGGTTTTGACACGACGACGATTACTGAAAATATGAAAGTGGCGACTTCGGGCGGCGCACCGATGCCGGTCGAGGTAATGAAAAATTTTGAAAAAGTCTTTCATGTCCGCGTTTTGGAAGGTTACGGGCTTTCGGAAACTTCGCCGCTTGCCGCGTTTAACCATTTTGAAAAGCCTTCAAAGCCCGGAAAAGTCGGACAAGCGATTTTCGGCGTGGAAATCAAATGTGTTAATGAAAACGACACGGAAGTCAAACGCGGCACGCGCGGCGAAGTCGTTATTCGCGGTCATAATGTAATGAAATGCTATTATAAACGTCCCGCAGCAACTTTGGAGGCGTTTCGCAACGGCTGGTTTCACACGGGCGACATCGGCATAATGGACGAAGACGGTTATTTGCAGATTGTTGACCGGACAAAAGATATGATTCTGCGCGGTGGCTACAATATTTATCCGCGCGAACTTGAAGAAGTAATTATGACGCACGAAGCCGTTTCACTGTGCGCGGTTATCGGCGTTCCCGATGAGCGTTTGGGCGAAGAAGTCAAAGCATTTATTGTGTTGAAAAACGGTTTTGTTTTGAGCGAAGAAGATTTTATTGAGTGGTGCAAAACTCAATTTGCCGCCAACAAATATCCGCGCTATGTCGAATTTCGCAACGAATTGCCGATTGGCGGAACAGGAAAGATTTTGAAACGCGAATTAAGAAAATGATAAGTGGTGAATGATAAATGATAAATGTTTCTGTTTTATTTTTCGGTGCGACGGCGGAAGCGGTCGGGACAAAAGAAATTGAGCTAAACTTAAACGATGAAACAAAATCAGACGAAGTTTTTGCGAAAGTGTTAGACAATTTTCCGCAACTTCGCCAAAATTTTAATAAATCTCTGCTGTTTGCCGTCAATCAAGAATATGCCGACGGCGGCGAAATAATCAAAAACGGCGACGAACTGGCGATTTTTACAGCCGTTTCAGGCGGTTGAAATCGCTCTCGATTTTTCAACTGTTGCCCGTTTTAATCAGATTGGCTATCGAGCATCAAACGGCACATTTAAAATTATGAATGAAGAAAAAATTGAAGAATTTGACTCGAAAAACGTTTCAACCGGGCTGCGCTCTATTCGTGATATTGTCAAGGATTTATCAAAACCGGTCGCCAAGCGTCATCTGCGTTCACGCAAGCAAGGCGGCAAGGAAATTAAATACATCGCTTGGCACGATGCGATTAAATATCTCGACCATTATGCGGCGGGTTGGAATTATGAGATTCGCTCAATTGATTCTATCGGCGGAAAATTGATTTTAGTTGTTCGGCTTTCGATTCCGTGTCTTGAAGGCGTTATCTATCGTGAAGCGACCGGACAGGAAGATGAAGATTTAGATGCTTACGGAAATTCATCGAGCAATTCCGAAAGTATGGCTCTGCGCCGGGCAGCGGCAAAATTCGGTTTGGGTTTGCATCTTTACGACCAAAACAAATAATAGTAATTTTAACGTTATTGAAGTTTATTGATGACAAATTTCTGTTTATCCGCGTTAATATGAAAGTTTCAGACAACGGAAACAGCAGATAGATTCAACTTTTGATTAACAAAACTACACCTTCGAGAAAGTCAAGCCGGTTTGTCCTTGATATTTGCCGCCGCGGTCTTGGTAGGAAACACTGCAAACTTCGTCGGATTCAAAGAACAGAATCTGACCGATACCTTCGTTGACATAAACGCGAAGCGGCAGGTTTGCCAGATTTCCGATTTCAACGACGAGTCTGCCCGTCCAACCGGCTTCGAGCGGCGTTGTATTGACAAGCAAACCGGCGCGTGCATACGTTGATTTTCCGAGTGCGATTCCGGTTATGTTGCGCGGCATTTTGAATGTTTCAACCGTTACGCCCAGACCATAATGATGCGGCGGAAGCAGATAATATTGTGCGCCGTCTTCGGCAGTTCTTAAAGGCGGTTCGATTAAGGAATCTTCATCAAATTTCTTCGGGTCAATCTCAAAACCGCGAATTGGCGAAAAAACGCGAAAACCGTCATCCGCCAGACGCATATCATAACCGTAACTCGAAGCCCCGGCGGAAATTATCCTGTTGCCGTTCACTTCCCGCAAAAGTTCCGGCAGAAAAGGCGTAATCAATTGTTGTTCCTCAGCCATCCGGCGAATCCATAAGTCTGATTTTATACTCATAAAAATTTTGCTTTAAAAATAAAAAATGGAAAGCGATAACTTATCACTTTCCAACCTTAAAATTCAAAATCCGAAACGCAAAATCGCAATTTTTAATTTTCGATTTCCGCAAATTTCAATGTTCCGTCGCCGACGATAAAAGAAAGCTGCGTACCGCCGCCGCCTGCTTTTGCGGTTATTGATTTGTCGGTAAATTTCCTGTTGTCGCGCGGTTTTAAAAGGTCGTAGAAATTCTCGATTTGTCCGGTTCGCAAAACTTGTCCGTCAATAAACGCACTAAGATTTGGCGAAAGTTGAACATTCATCGTTCCGCTTGCAAGTTGAATATCGGTCTTGCTCCCGCGCCGGTTGCTCTTTGGGATGACAATATCAATGTTTCCCTTACCGAAAGTTGCAAGAACCGTTCCGCCGATTAAATTCAGTTTGGCGTTTGATTCCAAAACCTTTATCCGCATCGCGCCTTCGACATTCGACAAATTCAAATCGCCGTTTCCGCCATCAATTTCCAAATTGCAAAAGATCGGAACTTTAATGTGATAATCAATTTTCAGCGGCATTTTCAATAGATTTTTTGGAAATTTTTTCGCCGCGCTTTTAAGATATTGTTTGTTGTAAGTGCCGACGCTCGAAATGCGGAGATGAGCGAAACTTTTCTCTAAAATATATGTGCTGACGTTTGCAAGTTCGGCTAAATCGCTTTCATTTTCGGCTTGAACTTCGATTTCCGCCGAAATTTCAACCTCGTTTTTCTGCCAGCCTTCAACCGTGATTGAACCGTTCGGCGCACCGACAATCGAAACTGTCCCGCCGACGCCAAAGTCAATAGTTTCGGTCTTATACGTTGTCCGCTTGAGGGTTTGTTTGGTCTGCGCCAAGCAAACAGCAGTCAGACTGACAAAAACCAACGTGAAAATTAACGAATTAAATAATTTTTGACTTTTCATTGTTTGAAAAAATCGGGAGAATAACGGGACAAAATCTAGAGTCAAGTAAGTTATTCTGATGCAATCTATCAGAACAGCTTTGCCTGATTGCTTAATCGTAGTCGTTATACTTAAATTGGTCAATGTTTTTATTTCAATTGCGGAAATTGTATTTTTGAATAATGAGAACTTTTTCAGCAGAGAAAAATGATGATTGAAATTCTCAATGAACAAAAACTTGTTGCTGCGTGTCAAGACTTAGCCGGACGTGATAAGGATTTAGCTTTTATTTTTCGCACCTTTGGAACGCCGCCGTTGTGGGCGCGTGAGCAAGGTTTTCCGACGCTCGTTCACATTATTCTCGAACAGCAGGTTTCAGTTGCTTCTGCAAAATCAGCGTTTGATAAATTAAAAGAAAAACTCGAAGAAATTACGCCTGAAGGCATTTTGTCTTTGTCGGACGCGGAAATAAAACAAGCATATTTCAGTCGGCAAAAGACTTTATATGTTCGCGGTTTGGCGGAAGCGATTTTGAGCGGCAAATTAGATTTAAAATCTTTTGATAATTTGCCTGATGGAGAAATTAAACAGGTACTCAAAAAAATAAAAGGCATCGGCGATTGGACGGCGGATATTTATCTTTTGATGGCTTGTCTGCGTCCTGACGTGATGCCGAAAGGCGATTTGGCTTTGCACGTCGCGTGGCAAAAACTTAAGAATTCTGAACAACGACCAAACTCAGAAAAATTTTTGCAAATCGCGGAGAAATGGAAACCTCTGCGCTCGGTGGCGGCGCGGCTTTTGTGGCATTTTTATTTGAATGCGAAAAATTCCAGATTCCAGATTTGAAACTTGAGATTTGATGTTGCTAACTTGGTTTCGAAAATTCGTCATTTGAAATTTGGAGTTTTCAAATGCACTATGGAATTTGGAATTTTAACAATGTTAGAAAAAGAACTCAAAACCGCGATTGATTTGGCGCGAAAAGCAGGTAAAATCATTTTAGAATTTTATACAAACGGCTTTGAAATCGAAGAAAAAATCTTCGCCGATAATTTTTCCGAACCCGTTACGATTGCTGACCGAACGGCAAGTAAAATTATCGTCGAAGGTTTAGCCGACGTTTTTCCTGACGACGGAATTTTATCGGAAGAAGAATTTGACGATAAAAATAGGTTAGCCAGACAACGAGTTTGGATAATTGACCCGCTCGACGGCACAAAAGGTTTTATTGAAAAGAACGGCGATTTTGCCGTGCAAATTGGTTTAGCCGAATATGGTTCAAGCATTTTGGGCGTTGTTTTCCTGCCGCTTGAAAATGTTTTATATTTTGCAAGTTACGAAAACGGCGCATTTTTAGTTGAAAATGACGAACCGCCGAAGCGTCTTTATGTTTCCGACAATTCTAACTTTACTAGCATGAATTTGGCTTCGAGCCGCAATCATCGAAGTCCGCGAATGTCGCGGGTTGTGGAAGAATTTGGCTTGAAAAGGGAAATCCGGCGCGGTTCAGTTGGTTTGAAAGTCGGTTTGATTACGCGAAAAATCTGCGACCTTTATATTCATCTATCATCGCGCACAAAGCAATGGGACACTTGCGCTCCCGAAATTATTCTGCGCGAGGCGGGCGGCGAAATGACCGACCTTTTCGGCAGGAAAATTGTTTATAATACGCCCGACGTTCATAATTATAACGGCGTTCTGGCAAGCAACGGCGTTTCGCACGATTCGGCGGTAGCAAATCTGAAACCTTTATTAAGTGAATTTGGCAGACTGCGTGTAAAATCTATCGGGAAAATTTAATTTAACAACTATGAGGAAAGGTCATTTATGAATAAGAATTTGGATAATTTAGCTCCGTTCGCTGAAGAATCGGAAGAACTGAACGTTATTATTGATACGCCGAAAGACAGCCGCAACAAGTATAAATATGACGAAAAATTAGGACTTTTCAAATTAAGCGGAGTTTTAGCGGTTGGACATTCCTTTCCATACGACTTCGGATTTATCCCGCAAACTTTGGGCGGCGACGGCGACGCGCTCGACGTTTTAGTTTTAATGGAAGAACCGGCATTTGTCGGCTGTCTTGTTCCCTCGCGGCTTATCGGAGTTATCGAAGCCGAACAAACCGAACGCGACGGTAAAACTGAGCGCAATGATAGATTGATTGCCGTTTCCTCAAACTCAAAAACTCACGAAAATATAAAAACAATCAATGACTTAAACAAAACTTTAGTTGAGCAAATCGAACATTTTTTTATTTCCTACAACGAAGCGAAAGGCAAGAACCTTAAACCGCTCGGACACTTCGGCGCACGAAAGGCGAAGAGTTTAGTTGAAGATGGCATTAAAATTTTCCAAAAAACGCAAAAGAAATGAAGGAAACGGAAATCAAACGGCGATTTGTCATTCACGAACATCACGCATCGCACCTGCATTTCGATTTGCGACTTGAAATGGGCGGCGTGTTGAAATCGTGGGCAGTGCCAAAAGGACTTTCGCTCAATCCGGATGATAAGCGTTTGGCAATCGCCGTTCCCGACCATTCGCTCGGTTACATTGATTTTGAAGGGCGCATCGCCGAAGGAAAATACGGCGCGGGGCGCGTCGTTATTTGGGATAACGGTGAATATCTGACCAATGGCGAACCGTTGGAGCAGCTCGAAAAAGGCAGATTGAATTTTACTTTCTACGGCAAAAAGCTGCGCGGCAAATTCGTGCTTTTGCAAATGAAAGACCGAAAAGGTCAATGGCTCATCATCAAAGAAAAAGACGAGCTTGCCGATGCAGATTGGAAGTTGGAAACCGTCTTGAAACCGAAATCTGTCCATAAATCTTAAATTTCTGATTTTCACTGTGTTCTGCGGCAGTGCCTCTGTGGTAAAAAAACTCTTTCTGCTATAATAAAACTATGAAATTTCTACACATTTCCGACGTGCATCTCGGCTGCACGCGCTATCAGTTAAACGAATCTCCGCGTGATTTTTTTGACGCTTGGATTGACGTTTTGCAGAAATACGCCATCGCGGAAAAGGTTGATTTTGTCATAATGGGCGGCGATTTTTTCCATAAACGCAATGTGCCGCCCGAAACGATGAATTACGCTTTTGCGGGTTTGAGTCTTTTAAAAGACGCGGGAATTCCGATTGTTTCGATTGAAGGCAATCACGACCAAAAGCATAACGATACTGAATATAGTTGGCTTCGTTCGCTTTCAAATTGGAATTTGGTTAAATTGATTGAGCCGAAAAACATTGACGGAAAAATAAATTATCAGGCTTGGGACGAAGAAAATGCGGATGGCGGATTTATTGACATCGGCAACGCGCGGATTTTCGGTTCGCGTTGGTATGGCGCGTCGGCAAACTGGGCGATTCCGATGCTGACCGAAGCGATGAAGGAAAATCAGCGCGAAGGTGCGTTTCATATTCTTTTATTGCACACCGACGTTGAAGGTCATCAAACACACCCGATTCCCGCGCTGTCGCTGGCAAATTTAAAAGAATTAAAATCGGTAACCAATTACGTCGGACTCGGACACACGCATAAATGCTATGAGATTGACAATTGGGCGTTTAATCCCGGTTCGCTCGAAGTTACAAGTATTGACGAATACCGCGAAACGCGCGGTGCGTGGCTCGTCGAAGTGAACGAAACCAATCAAATCACGGCAAAGCACGTTCAAGATTACCGGCAACGCTCGTTTCAGCGTTTGAATGTTGATGTTTCCGGCTACGCGGACGCGAAAGACATCACCGAAATGGTTTTGGAAAAGGTAAAACGTGAAGCGCGGATTGCCGAAGAAAATCAACCGCAGCCGATTATCGAAATAACTTTGCGCGGGCATCTCGGTTTTCCGAACTCAAATCTTGAACTGCAAAAAATCCGCGAAGAAGCGCAGAAGTTGACGGACGCGCTGCACATTCGATTGAAAAACCATACCGCGCCGATTGAATACGCGGTGGCAGCGGATGTCGGCGAAGACGTTTCGCGTGAGAAACTCGAACGCCGCGTCATTGAAGATTTAATTATCCGCGACAACCGCTACAAAACGCGGGTTGAAGATATTTCCGATGCCGTCATCGGCGCAAAACGCCTGGCTTTGAGCGATGAAACGCCCGATAAAATTGCGGATTTTATAGCTCTGAAGGTAGTCTGAAGTCTGGAGTCAAATTCATCTGAATATAAATTGACTCTAGACTCCAGACTTTACAATTATGTCCGAAGCATTAGAAAAAGTTAGCGGCATCAAACATTTGCCGTTATTCCCGCTGCCGCTCGTGCTTTTGCCGAATGAGCTGTTGCCGCTCCATATTTTTGAGCCGCGTTACCGGCAAATGCTCAAAGATATTGCGTTGGATAAAAATTTGTTCGGCGTTTCTTACTTTGAACCGCAGGAAACTTTTATCGAAAAACCACCGACGGGAAGCATCGGCTGTGCGGCGGAAGTGCGCGAGGCGCAGACTTTGCCCGACGGACGTTCAAACATTTTAACTATCGGCATCGTTCGTTATCATTTGATTGATTATATTGATGCGGGTGAACCTTATTTAGTCGGCGATTTGGAATTTTTTGAAGATGATAAAGAAGACGAAAATCTTCTGAATCCGTTGGCGGACGAAGTCTACACGCTTTTTCGGCGCGTTGCCCGTGCCGCGCACAAACTCAGCGGCGAGCGCGGTGTATTTCCCGATGTTCCGCAAACCGAACCGCAATCGCTTTCTTTTCTCGTTACCGCCGCGTTTAATCTCGAACCTGATTTGAAATATCAATTGCTCGAAACTCGCTCGACGATTGAACGGCTTGAACGCCTGCGCGAAATTTTGCGGCAAACCGTTGACAAGATGGAGGAAAGCGCGGAAATCTACAAAATTGCCAGAACAAACGGACACAGCACGAAAAAGCTCGACATTTGAAACGCGGCGCAAATGTCGAGCTTTTTCCGATTTGTGCATAATAAGGCTTCAATGGAAAACTCCAGCCAGAGAATTGTTTTGACCGGCTTTATGGGCGTTGGCAAATCAACCGTCGCCCGATTTCTCAGCTTTCTGCTTGAATGTGAAAGAATTGACCTCGACACGGTTATCGAAGAAAGCGAGAAAAGAAAAATTGCCGCCATTATCGAAACCGACGGTTTAACACGCTTTCGAGAAATAGAAACGGAAAATCTGCGGAAAATTTTGCAGAAGAGCGATGCAAAAATTATTGCGCTCGGCGGCGGCGCGTGGACGATTGAGGAAAACCGCAATCTGATTAAATCACACGACCTGACCAGCATCTGGCTCGAATCAAACTTTCAGCATTGCTGGCGCAACATTTTGCTGTCCAAGCGCGTCAGACCGTTGGCGCAGGATAAAAAACAGACGCGCAAACTTTTTGAGGAAAGACAAAAAGTTTATTGTTTGGCAGATTGGCATTTCATCATCAGACCCGAACTAACATCGTTTGAAATCGCCAAACAAATTGCCGAAGAAGTTTTTTTGATAAAATTTAACTGAAACTTTTTGTGAAATGCTGTAAACTAGGTTGACAAATCGAAGCTATGCGAGTAATTTCTTCAAAAAGTGTTAAGAAAATTTTGAAACGAAATGTCCGAAAATCAGATAAAAGCATTTTTGTGCTTTCGGTTTGAAATTACAATGTAATTAATCAGAAAGGTTTTCAGGAGGAAAAATGAAAGTTAAAATTTTAACGATTCTTAGTTTGGCGGCAGTTTTGTTTTTAGGCGGCTGCCGAGGCGACAGTAACACTAATACAAATTTGGCGACCAATATGAATGCTGCTACTCCGATGATGGCGGATACCGCCGCCCAAGCCACGGTCAAAGACGCATTGGAAAAAGCCGGTTTTAACGATGTAACTGTTACGGCAACAACAACCGAAGTTACACTTCGCGGAAGTGTGCCAAATGGTAAACTTGGTGAAGCGGTTCGCATCGCCACGGAAAAAGCAAATAGAAAAGTCAATAACCAATTAACTGAAAAGTAATTAAAGAATAAGGAGGAAAATAAAAATGGCTGTAACAGAAAAATACCAATCATTAGTTGATATGGCTAAACAACTCGGTGTTTCCGGTTTGGATGTGCGCGAAAGCGACGGCGTTTTAAGAATTGACGGCGTTGCGCCAAGCGCGCAAGCCAAACAACAACTTTGGGACGAATACGGACGGATTGACCCGGATTATCGTTCGGGCGATCTTGTATTGGATATTTCCGCGCCGGAAGGCGGCGCAAGTTCTGCCGGTTCAGGTTCGTCGGGCGGAACTTATACCGTGCAATCGGGCGATACGTTAAGCAAAATCGGGCAGCGTTACGGCGTTGGCTGGCAGAAAATTTATGAAGCCAACCGCGACAAACTCGATGACCCCGATAAAATTCAACCCGGACAGGAACTGACGATTCCGTCGGCGTAGAATTTTATTGACTTTAACTTCGGCACTTTGATATGTTTGCATTGAGCAGTATATCAAAGTGCTTTTTCTTTTAAGGAGTTTTATGCGTTTTGCTTTTAACATCTTCGTCCTCTTTGTATTTTTCGTTTCAGCTGCGACAGCGCAGAATTTAACACGCGAACAAAAAATTCAAGAACTGCAAACACTCGGCAGTAAAGTCGAATCAATGCGAAGCCGGCTTGAAAAAATGGAAACGCGCCAAGAAGAACTTGAAGAAGAAATTCTTGCCGCGAGTGATTCCGACCTTGCCGAAGCAGGAAAGGAAAACGCTTCGGCTTTCCGCATTTTTCCCCGTGGTCTGCTCGACGATAAAATTTCCATTCGCGGCGGCGCGGCTTATTATTCTTTTACCAGCAAAACGCACGATTATAACGAAACGCCGCAAATCGAGTTGCAAAACGGCGATTTTTCAGTCGGCTTTTACGGCGCGAATTTTGGTTTTATTTCCGACGCGGGCGAAATTACGCTTTCAAAAATAACCGAACAAAATAAAAACGTCAATTTTCTAATCAATTATCGTCCGCCAACCAGCGAGAGCGAAGCCCGAAACGAATATCAAAAAGCCGGTAAAGGCTTTGACGCGAACGGAGCAAATTATAAAAAACAAGTTTCGGCAATCGTCGGTCATACCTACATTTTACGCGCCGTCAGCTTTGACGAAGCCGACACATTAGTTGCATTTAAAGTTTATCGAAAAGACACCGACGGAAGTTTAATAATCTTTTGGAAAAACATCGAGAATTTTGAAACACCAAAACTCGAAAGAAATAAAACTGCCGCCAATTCTTCCGAAACCTCAGTCGAAACAATAGACCACGAAACGGCAGCACAGGTGCAAAATGCTTTGAATGAAAAAGGATTGTTTAATGTTTCGGTGGAAGCAACGAATAAAGTAGTAATTCTGCGCGGAACTGTGCCGAAAGGAAAAATGGCTGATGCAGTAATGCACGCAACCGAAACGGGTAAAAGAAAAGTTAGAAATGAACTTACTGAACAATAAAAAAAGCCTGTGTGGTTTTCGCACAGGCTTTTTGTTTATACGAAAGTGTTATTTTGCTTTCGACTTCGTTTCTTCCCAAGTTTTCCAAACCTCTGCACTGACTTTCGGCTCGTCGCGTAATTTCTTGCCTTGTGCCATTTGCCAACGTTCAAACCAAGAAATTCCTGCTTTTACGCCGGTGAAATTTTCCGGCGTTTTATACGCCTCGTCAGAAAGTGCTTCGTCCATCGGAACAAAATTGTAACCGCGTTTTTCAAACATTCCGAAAAGTTCATCCGCAGAATCGGCAACAAGGCGGCTGGGAGTTAAAACCAGCGTTTGCGCGATGTCGCGTCCGAACATCTCGTTTGAATACGCTTCGTAGTGCGCGAGCATTTTTCCCATATAATCGAGAAATTCCGCTTTTACTTTTTGCGCCGTTTCCGTATTTCTGTTTTCCCGCGCCTTGTCATACGCGAATGAATACATCCATTCTTGATTGTCAA
>MWZA01000004.1 GCA_002050455.1 Acidobacteria bacterium 5-1
ACCTTATACTTATGAAACCTTGTCAAAATTAAAAAATAAATTAACTGACGCGCAGATTTTTTTTGTTATGGGCGCGGATTCGTGGCAGGAAATTACGACTTGGCGTGAATGGGAAAAGATTTTGACGTTGATGAATATCATTGTCGTAACTCGCCCTGATTATGAAATCGGTTTTTCGCACGTGACGGAAGAGATTCGGGAAAGGATTGTTGATTTACGGCAGAAAGACGAATTACGAATTACGAATTACGAATTACGAATTTACATAACTGATGCAGTTCAATTAGACATTTCGGCGACGGAAATTCGGCAAAAAATTAGAGAAAAAGCGAATGATTGGCAAGAACTTGTGTCGAACGAGGTTGCAAAATACATCGAAAAATACGACATTTATTAAATTATGGAAGCGACACAGGAAAAAACTTTACAACATGAAACAACAGAAAGCATTGAAATTGCGGAAACCACAACACCTTTCGCTGATTTGGATGAAACGGTTAAACTTGCCTTGACTTGCGCGAGCGAGAAAAAAGCGTTTGATATAGTCGCGCTTGATTTGCGCGAGATTGCAAGTTTTACGGAATTTTTTATTATCGTCAGCGGCGCAAACCAGCGGCAAGTGCAGGCAATTTCCGACGAGATAAACGAACAGCTCAAAAAGCAACTGAAATCAAAGGCGATACGCATCGAAGGCTACAGTTCAGCCGAATGGATTTTGCTTGATTACGGCGATTTTATCGTGCATATTTTTGAGAAGGAAGCACGGGATTTTTACGATTTGCAGCGGCTTTGGCGCGATGCGAAAAAGGTTAAACTGCCTAAAGGATTTTAATTAGCCGCGAAAAGGCGCAAAAACGCAAAATAAATTTTGTGTGTCTTTTGTGCATTTTTGCGGCTAAAATTTTATGAAGTTTCGATTTGTTTGGATTGGCAAAACTAAAGATAAAAATTGGCGGGCGTTGCAGGAAGAATATTTGCAGCGTCTTTCGTATTTTGTAAAGTTGGAAATAACTGAAATTAAAGACAGCAGCAAAGAAACCGAAAGCAAACGAATTTTGGAAAAAGTGAATCAAAGCAACTTCGTCTGTTTATTAGACATGAAGGGACGCTCAATTTCTTCGCACGATTTAGCCGAAAAAATCGAAAGTTGGCAAAACCGAGGGCTGAAAGAAATCGCTTTTGTCATCGGCGGCGCGGAAGGCGTGTCGTCTGAGGTTGTCGAGAAGGCTGACTTTGGTTTATCCTTATCGCTTCTAACTTTTACGCACGAGATGGCGCGTGTTGTTTTGCTAGAACAGCTTTATCGAGCTTATACAATAATCAAGGGGTTTCCATATCAAAAATGAATAAAATAAATTTAGAAGAAATTAAAGAAAAACTTATCGCCGAGCGCGAACTTCTGATAGAAAAACTGAAGGGCAATGACCTTTCGGTTGACGATTCAGAAACGCCCGATCCGGTAGATTTAGCGGTCAGAAATTATTCAAAAAATGTAATGCTGGCGGTTTCGGAAAACGAAAGCCGTCAACTTCTTTTAATTAATGAGGCTTTAGAGAGAATTACCGACGACGAATACGGCGTGTGTCAGAATTGCGAACAAGATATAAACCCGAAACGTCTTAATGCCGTTCCGTGGGCGCGGTATTGTTTAAGTTGTCAAGAACTGCTCGAACAAGGTTTGCTTAATGAAGATTAATTTAATTAGTGCTAAATGGTAAGTGGTAAATTTTGACAACAATTTATCACTTATCACTTACCATTTACCATTAACCACTATCAGATGCTTCATAAAGTCTACGACTCGCTTTTAGCTCTCGCCTATCCTCAAGTTTGTCAAATCTGTGAAAACAGCGTCGAAAATTTAGCCGATGGTGTTGCCTGCCGGTCGTGTTGGAAAAAAACGCGGATTTTTTCCGGCACGGAAACTTTATGCGGCAAATGCGGACGCTTTTTGCAGCCAAAACCGTCAAACTTTAAAACCTTTTGCCATCTTTGCGATGAACACTTTTACGATTCGGCATGTGCTGTCGGGATTTATGAAAACGCACTTTCGGCATCCGTTCTCAATCTCAAACGCGAACCTTTTATTGCCAGACACCTGCAAAATCTTTTCGTTTCCCGTTTTGAAAATTCCGATTTTCAAGATATTTCCTTGTTAGTTCCCGTTCCGCTCTCGAAAAGACGCTTTTTTGAACGCGGATTTAATCAAGCAAGCGTTTTAGCCGATATTTTAGCTAAACAAACCGGCATAAAACTCGACGAACAGAGTCTTATCCGCAAAATTCATACGCCGATGCACCGCGCCGCAATGGATAATAAAGCGCGGGAGATGAGTGTCAAAAATGCTTTTGAAGTAAAACGCCCGAGATTCATCGAAGGAAAAAAAATTTTGTTGGTTGACGATGTTTTCACCTCTGGCGCAACCGTTTCCAACTGCGCCAAAACCTTAAAAAAATGCGGCGCAGACAAAATTTACGTTTTTACGCTGGCAAAAACTTTGTAAACGGCTTACGGTTGCCCGATTGGACAAGATTCCTGCCGTAATAAATCAGGTCTCGACCCGGTTACAAATTTTATGGATTATACGGACGATTCGTGTATGTTCCAATTTTCGACCGGTCAAGACGGACGAATAGATTCGCAATATACAGCTTATCGTTACAACCAATAAAACGAATTTAAAAGTTCGTTGTCAAGCGGAAAGTCTTTCGGGCTTTCCGCTTTTTTTACTTATCAATCTGACAGCAACAGCCTGTTTATACTAGAGTAAAGCAATGAGGCTTTATCGAAACCGTCAGTTTTAAGTTCGATTTCGCCTTTTTGATTGATAAGATAATGTGTCGGAAAACCCATATTTACATTTCCGTTGCGGTCTTTACCAGCATATTTTAATAAAATACCGAAACTATCCGGCAGAAGAATGAAATTAAAAGGTTTTCTCCTCAAAAAATCTTTCACCTGTGCTTCGTTGTCCGTCGTCAAACCAAGAAAAACCACGTCTTTGTTTTTGTAATTGTCGGCTAATTTGTTGAGTTTCGGAACTTCCGCCGCGCAAATTGCGCATCTCGTTGTCCAAAAAGACACAACCACGACTTTGCCCTTCAATGCGGCAAGGTCGAATGTCGTACCGTCTAAGGA
>MWZA01000099.1 GCA_002050455.1 Acidobacteria bacterium 5-1
TGAAAACGCGGAATCTGTGGTTTGTTTTCGGTTTGCATTTAATGTGGAACTGGGCGCAGGGCGCGTTTTTAGGTTTGCCCGTCAGCGGAATTACGGAATTGACAACCGCGCCGCTTTTCCGCGTGTCCGAGCTTGGCATAAAGCAGATAACCGGCGGCGATTACGGCATCGAAGGCGGAATTGCCGCCACCATCGCAATTATTGTTTCAACGCTTATTATTTGGTTTTTGCCTTTTTTGAAGCCGACCAAAGAGATGCTCGCATTGACGAGTGAAGAAAATGTTTTGCGGGAAAAGGAAACGGTCAAAACTTAAAATCAACCGATAATATCAGAAACTTTTAGATTGATTGCGGGCAGGAGTTTTGGCGAAACCGTTTGACTTTTCTCACACTTTTTAACGATTTTGTATTTGCCGTTTTCAGGTTCGGTATAAATCTCCAAAGTTTGGCGCGGCAGATTTACAAGCCAAACTTCGGCAATTCCGGCTTCGGCATAAAGCGGAATTTTCATAGTCCGGTCATATTTGGCGGTTGAATCGGAAACTTCAATCAACAATAAAATATCTTCCTGCGTGGCTTTGCCCGAAGCATAAAAATCTTCGCGGAACTTCAAAAGCGTAACGTCGGGTTCAGGTTCGGAAATACTGCCGATAATAACCGGATTCTGCACGCTGACAATAGCTTTCCCCATTAATTTCGAAGCAAAAATCATTGTTAAACGATTTACGCAACTGATGTGATAATCTCCGACAGTCATTTTTTTAACAATTTCTCCTTCGATGAGTTCATAATCCGAATTGCCGACGAAAACGCCCGCATCAATCATCTTGTGATATTCAGCGACGGTAAAAATTTTTCTGGCAGGTAATGCTGTCATACTTTTATTTTATCAAATGTGTCAATATGTTATTTCGCAAATTTTGCATCCAACGCTTTTAATATCTGCAAAATGTGGCGACGGTTTTCTCCCAAATCGCTTTTGCCGACGCGCGAAGCTGAACGCACATCAACCGTTATCTCCTCTTTATCCGCTTCTTTTTTCGCGCTTATTTCTAAATCGTCGGTAAAAAAGACAACCGGAACTTCTGCTTTGACAGTCGCGGAATTTTCCGCAACATCGGCGGAAATAATTCTCCAGTTCTGCCCGTAAGTTGTCAGAGTCAAAATTAATCTTTCGGTTTCTTCAACAAAAGTTTTCAAATCTACTTGATAACGGCGCGTTTTTAGACTTTCGTCCTTGCCATCGGCGGAAGTTTCCGCGACATTGCCCGAATTAGTAATTGCCAAACCTGTTAAGCCCGCCGCGGCAACGCCTGCCGCAATCCCTAATACTTTGATAATATTCATACTTAAATTTTAACAGAATTTGCTCGATTTCAAATCATTTGAATTTTAAAAGAAATATCAACCGCCCGCGCCGAATGTGTCAGCTGTCCGACACTGATAAAATCAACTCCGGCTTCGGCAAACGAGCGCACCGTTTCGAGATTCATTCCGCCCGATGCTTCCAATAAAACATTCGGATTCATATTCCGCGCCATTTCGACTAATTTTTCCGCTTCTTCCGGCGTTTGATTGTCAAGCATCACAATATCTGCACCCGCTAAAATTGCTTCGCGCAGTTGCGCCCAGTTGCTAATCTCGATTTCGATTTTATGCAAATGTCCGACTTTTAATTTTGCCGCCGTAATCGCTTCCGCAATTCCGCCCGCGAGTTCAATATGATTGTCTTTTATCAAAACGCCGTCGTCGAGTCCAAACCGATGATTTTTGCCGCCGCCGACGGTTACGGCATATTTTTCCAACATTCTTAAACCCGGAGTTGTTTTTCTGGTATCAATAATTTGTGTATTAGTGCCTTCGACAGCTTTGACATATTGGCGCGTCAGCGTCGCCACGCCGCTCAATCTTTGCAGTAAATTCAGCGCAACTCTTTCACCGCCGAGCAAAATATCGGCATAGCCTTTTAAAGTAGCGAGAACCATTCCTGCTTTGACCTCATCGCCTTCGGAAACGGCTGCGATAATTTCGGGATTGTCAGGGTCGAGATGCGCGAAAACTGCTTCCACCACCTCCAGACCGCAGACGACCAAATCTTCCTTCGCCAAAAACCTGCCCACTCCGCGCACATCCGGCGGCACGGTTGATTGCGTCGTAATATCGCCGCGCCCAAGGTCTTCCGCTAAAAATTCACCAATCGAAGCGAGCATATCGCCGTTTTCAAGCCACATCATATTAATTTTGGATTTTAGATTTTGGATTTTGGATTTGAATCACATTTTAACTTTCAAATTCACAATTTCCGAATCCGCCTTTTGAATTGTTAATGTGAAATTATCAGACAATCGGGCGGCAAACGCAAAATGTTTTGACAAAAAGTAGAACGGCAAGCATTAGTTTTTCAACGACAATCGTCTTTTCGAGTTTGTGAAAAACTATTTGTGGAACTACAAATCAGTTGTATTTATCAAAATAAGCATCTATTTCTTCTCTTAATTCAATACCAACTCTTTCAAAAATATCCAATAAATCTTGATACGCGCCCGCGCCGCCGAGAAAATCCCAGAATTCTTCGGCGACTTTTAATTCGTATGGCAAATCGAGCATTCCGCGCATCGTCCAGCGGTTGTAAGGTTCGGGCGCGTAGGGATTGTAAGGAATCGCAATCAGCGAATTAACTCGTGCGTCGGGCGTGTCGGCTAAAACGGCGGCAATCCATTCTAAAAGCGTTCGTTTGAATTCCTTAAATCCGCCTGCGTTCGGTTTCGCCGTTTTGATGTTCGAAAAGAAACAATTCTCCGTCTTTGGCACGGGCGAAAACATCAATCTTCGTCGGTTTGACCTTTATCATTTCTCCGGCGCGGCAAACGGCTCTGATGCGTTCGATTTCATTCGCTTTATCGGGCGTTCCCTGCGCGGCGGTCAAATCGGTCATTATCGTCTGAATCACCTGAAAAGCGCCTTCGCTGATATAATCGCCCGCCTTTATTTGCGCCTTCGCATCTGCGTAATTCGACTTTGCCAGCGCGACGGCGACCGGCTCAAAAACGCTCGTCCCGAAATTCGTGTTGAGCGAATGAATAAACGAATACAAAGCCAAACGGTCTGTTCCGAGCAATCTGGTAT
>MWZA01000079.1 GCA_002050455.1 Acidobacteria bacterium 5-1
ATTATAACGTTGGAGAGAAAAATCAGTTTTCAGTCGTGAAAACTGCCGACAACAAAAGTTTTCTCATTTTTAAAGATAAAAAAATCTATGCCGAAAATCTAAATAATGCAATTGCTCAAACTGCGGAAAATACGTTCGATTTTTTGACAACAGAATGGCTCAACCGGAAAGCGGACGCGAAGTTTGAACTTCTCGGCGCGGAAAACGGTTTGACAAAACATCGCGTGGTTTTGGGCGAAAACGAAAATTCCGAATCAATTATTTGGGTTGATGAAAAAATTGGTTTGCCCGTCAGACAGGAATTTTACAGCACTGGTGGCGAACAAAGAATGTTAAATTTTACGTTTGAAATGAACAACCTTAAACTACAAACCGATGCCGATTTATTCAGCATTCCAAAAGGTTTTCGCAAAGTTTCGGTTGAAGAATTCCGCAAGATTTTGCAGAGTAAAGATTAAACAGGAATATGAGCGACAGGAAAATAGAAATTACCGAAGCGCACAAGCAAAAGGCGGCTGAAGCAATCAAAGACGTGCCGTTTGCTCGTCTGCTCGGTTTTGAATTGGTTGATTTGAGCGCGAATAAAGCGACAATAAAATTACAGATGCGCGACGAACTGCGCCAGCCTTACGGAGTTTTGCACGGCGGCGCGACTGCTTCTTTAATTGATACGGCGATGGCTTTTGCCGTCAGAACTTGTGTGCCGGAAGAAGTGCCGACAACGACAATTGATTTAACGGTGCATTATTTACGCCCGCATTCAGCAGGAGAAGTTGTCTGCACGGCGCGGGTTGTGCGTGCGGGAAAAAGAATCCTGACCGTTTCAGCGGAAGTTTGTAATGAAAAAGGAAAATTGATTGCAACGGCTTTATCAACGTATACAAAAGTCTGAAAAAAGCGAAAAACTAAAAGTGAAAAGTGAATAATTAAGAAACGAAACACTTTTCACTTTTAGTTTTCACTTTTCACTTTTTTATGGAAGAACTCAAAAAATTTGCGCGATATTTCAAGCCTTACAAATGGCACGTTATTACGGGAATTATTTTTATCCTGTTTTCGATGTCGTTCGGGCTTTTGATTCCGTATTTGGTCGGCAGAGCGATTGACGATATAAGCACCAATATTACATGGAACAAAGTCGTTTATTATCCGCTCGTAATTTTGGGCGTAAATCTAATAAGCGGAGTTTTTCTGTTTTGGCAGCGACGGCTTTTAATCAATGCTTCGCGCCATATCGAATACGATATGCGCCGCGATTTTTATGCTGCGCTGGTTGACCAGCCGCTTGGGTATTTTCAAAATAACCGCGTCGGCGACTTGATGGCGCGGGCAACAAATGATTTGAGCGCGGTTCGGCAAATGGTCGGACCGATGATTTTATACTCATTCCAAGCAATTTTTGCTCTGGCAATCGTTTTGCCGATAATGCTCAACATCAACGTCAAACTCACTTTGCTGCTTCTGATTCCGATGCCGTTTGTTTCTTTGACGGTGAAATTTTTGGGCGCACAAATTCACGTCCGCTTTGAAAAAATCCAAGAATTTTTCTCTGACATCACGGCGCGGGCGCAGGAAAATCTGACCGGTGTGCGCGTAATTCGCGCTTACGCGCAGGAAGACGCGGAAATCGAAAAATTTCAGCAGCTTAACCGCGAATATGCGAAAAGAAACATCGCGCTCGTCAAATTCGGCGCGGCGATGCGCCCGCTTTTGTTTTTCTTTATCGGTTTGGGTTTTGTGATTATCGTCGCCGTCGGCGTGCCGATGGCAGCTCGCGGCGAGATTACGGCGGGCGAATTTACGGCGTTTATTCTGTATTTGCAGCGCATGATTTGGTATCTGATTGCGCTTGGTTACGTCGTCAATCTTTACCAACGCGGCACGGCTTCGCTCAAAAGATTTAACGCGATTCTGGAAACCGAACCGACAATAAAGGATGAGCCGAATACAACCGAACAACCAAAAATCAAAGGTAAAATCGAATTTCGCAATCTGACTTTTGCTTACAACGGCAAACCTGTTTTGGAAAATGTAAATTTGACGATTGAGCAAGGTAGAACGGTCGCGTTTGTCGGTAAAACGGGAAGCGGAAAATCAACGCTGGTAACGCTGATTCCGCGTCTGCTCGACGCGCCCGAAAATACGATTTTTATTGATAATATTCCGATTCGCGCATTTCCGCTCGAACAACTTCGCAAATCAATCGGCTTTGTGCCGCAGGAAACTTTTCTTTTTAGTAATACTTTGGCGGAAAATATCGCTTTCGGCGTGGACGCAAATAAATTACGAATTACGAATTACGAATTACGGGAAGCAAACAACGAACAACGAACTGCGAACAACGGACATATATCGGTCGAAAAAGCGGCGGAAGTTGCCGGTTTAGCCGATGACATTAAAGAATTTCCGTATAAATACGAACAGCGCGTTGGTGAACGCGGCATCACGCTGTCGGGCGGTCAAAAACAGCGCACGGCAATTGCCCGCGCCGTGATGCGGAATCCGCGCATTTTGATTCTAGATGATTCGCTGTCGGCAGTTGACACTTACACGGAAGAAAAAATTCTTCATAATCTGCGCGATATCCGCACCGCTCGCACGACTTTGATAGTTTCTCACCGCGTTTCGACGATTCGTGATGCAGATTTAATTTGCGTTCTCGACGCAGGACGCATCATTGAACGCGGAACGCACGGAGAATTAATAAACTTGGGCGGCGAATATGCTGACCTTTACGAGCGACAACTTTTGGAAGAAGAGTTGGAAGCAACTAATTAAATTTGTCATGAGGTTATAAAACTGCCGGTTCAAAAATGTCCACAGTATTGTTAAAAAGTCAAAGATAAAAAATAAACCGCCCCGATAAGCGAAGCGGTTGTTTATTAAATAATTAGATATAAATTAAATTGTTAAAAATTAGGTTCTGTTTCCTTTTCTCTTGCTCAAAACGCCAACCTTAACGCTTCTGCGTCCGAAGCGATTTGCTTCCGCGCAGCTTGGAACCCAAATGTCCAAAATGCGACCTTTGATTGCTCCGCCCGTGTCGGCAACCGTATAAGTTCCGC
>MWZA01000089.1 GCA_002050455.1 Acidobacteria bacterium 5-1
GTATTACGGCGCGGAAATTTCGGCTCTGGGCGTTAATGATAACGCGGTTGATTTATCCGTAAAACCGAGTTCGGTTAATGAGCCGTGTTTTGTTCAAACCTTGCCGATTAACACGATTGTCAAAATTGTCAATCGCTGCACAACCTCCGCGCCCGGCACAAAACGCGATATCCAAGTTTCAAAAAAACTCGACCAAAATGTTTTGGAAATTACCGGCACCGTGCCGCCCGGCGACAAAGGTTTCAGTGGTTCTGTTTCCGTTTCTCATCCTGCCGAACTTTTTGTCGGAACGCTGCGCGGGCTTCTGCTCAAAAAAGGCGTGATGATTACAGGACAAAATAAGATTATCGGCACAAAAGACAAAGCCGTTTCAACCGCCGCTTCTTCCGTTCCGCCAATCGAAATTGCCAAACTCGAATCGCCGCCGCTCGGTTTAATCGCGGCAAAGACGATGAAGCCAAGCCAAAATCTTTACACGGAAACGATTTTGTGGACGCTCGGCGAACAAGTCAGTGATAAAACCGACCCGAAAAAAACAAGTGCGGAACGCGGATTGTCAGTCGTGCAAAACTTCTTGCTGCAAGCAGGAATTCCTTCAGACAGCGTTATTCAATGGGACGGCTCCGGGCTTTCGCGGCATAATTTGATTACACCGAATTCCGCCGTTCAGCTTTACTCCTATATGGCGCGAAGCCGTTACGCGCAAGTTTGGCGTGATGCGCTGACCATCGGCGGCGTTGACGGAACTTTGCGAAACCGTTTCAAGGGAACGTCCGCCGCCGGAAACGTGCGCGGAAAAACCGGCACGATTGACCAGGTTTCCGCGCTTTCGGGTTATGTTACCACCGCGTCGGGCGAAAGGCTTGTTTTCTCTATTATTATCAACGGCGTGATAGATTCAAAAGTTCGGCAAGCCGCGATAGATGATATTGTCATTGCTTTGTCCAATTTTAAGGGAAGAACGAATCAGTAATTTTCCTTAAACTGCCGATAATTAAATTAAAAAAGAGCAAAAACAGTTGAGAATTTTTCTCTTCTCAAATTTTTTTAATTGCCTTTTAAAACATTCAAAATTTTATCGTGAATGCCGCCGAAACCGCCGTTTGACATAATCGCCACGACATCGCCTGTCCGAAGTTCAGGCGCAAGATGCTCAACGATAGAATCGGCATCGGGAAGGTTCATTGCGGGCTTGCCCTGCAATTTTATAACTTCGACAAGTTCCCGCGTATCCAAAACTTTGCCGAGTTCGCTGGCTTTCGATGTATTATAAACGCCCGCAATTATCACATAATCTGCATAAGCAAAGGCTTTTTCGTATTTTTCTTGAAAGATCGCCAGCCGTGAAGACCAACTTCGCGGCTCGAAAACCGCAATCAAACGCTTGCCTCCGTATTTCACTTTTAATGCCTTTAAGGTTTCTTCAACCGCCGTCGGATGATGCGCGAAATCATCAATTACAGTTACGCCGTGCATCACGCCGCGAACTTCGACGCGCCTTTTAACGGATTTAAAAGTGCGAAACGCTTCATTGATTTTCTCTTTGGAAATTTCCCAAGCGTCCGCCGCGATTATTACCGCCAAACAATTCCGCACGTTAAATTCGCCGATTAAATGAGTTTCAAATTCGCCCCACGAATGCTCGTCTTTGAAAACCGTAAAGCGCGTCTCATCGCCCGAGAAATTGATATAACGTGCCTGCCATTTTGCGTCATCTGATGTTCCGAAAGTTTCAATATTGGTGTGAAGTTTGCCGTGCTGCTCAATCAAAACTTCGCGCACAACCGGCGAATCAACGCCGACAATCAAACGCCCATTTGACGGCACAAGATTCATCAGACGCGAAAACTCAAATTTGATGTCGTCAAGGTCATCGTAAATATCGGCGTGGTCAAATTCAATGTTGCCGACGATGGCGATTTCCGGCAAATAGTGCATAAACTTCGGCTTTTTATCGAAATAAGCCGTGTCATATTCGTCGCCTTCGACAACGAAAAAATCGCTCTCCGCAACGCGAAAACTCGCGCCAAAATTCTGCACAATTCCGCCGACGAGAAAACTCGGATTTAGCCCGCCACACTCGGCAACCCAAGCGGCAATGCTCGTCGTCGTCGTTTTTCCGTGAGTTCCCGCAATAACCAGACTACGCCGTCCGCGAATAAATTCTTCTTTAACAATTTCCGCCTGCGAGCGATAAACGAGTTTGCGATTTAAGACTTCTTCAAGTTCCGCGTTTCCGCGACTAATTGCATTGCCGACAATCACGCAATCCGCGCCAACATCTGCGTTTTCCGCTTTGTAACCATTGATAATTTCGATGCCGAGTTCTTCAAGCTGCGTTGACATCGGCGGATAAACATTCTGGTCTGAACCGGTAACCTTGTGTCCACGCGCCTGCAGCATTCCCGCTAAGGATGCCATCGCCGTTCCGCAAATTCCGATTAAGTGATAGTGCATAAATTGGTTGTAAATTTATTTTCTTTTCAACAAATGAGCAAAAGGTAGTTTACTTGTCTTTTTAAAGTAATCAGTCTGTTTCAGGAAATCTGCGTGCGCGTCAACAAATTCATCAATTGGTTTAGTCGGCTTTTGAGTTTGCAAGTCAAGATACTTTAAAGTCTTTTTCAGGAGTTTGCCTTTTTTATCGAAATAGAAATCCTGCGAGACGATCAAATTACCGTGAAAAGTCCGCAATTCCGATTCGGCTTTGGCAAGCGTTCCGTCCTCGCGGAAATAATGATAGACATATTGCACCCAATCGCCCGAACCGCTAAAAAGCGTAAAGTTTGACATTACAATTCTACCGTTTTTCTGCCAGTTATAAGCGATTGTGTAAGTTTCCGTATTTTCACGGAATTTTTCCAAAGACTTTTCTGACGCAAACTTTCGCCATTTCGGTTTGTCATTTTGTGAAACGTCTGCAAAAACAAGTTGTGGACTTTTATGGCGTTTAATTAATCTGTCAATCCTTTTGCAATAAACCTCAATTTGTCTGACATCTGCTTTTTTATTAATCTGAGCGGAAGCAAAAG
>MWZA01000082.1 GCA_002050455.1 Acidobacteria bacterium 5-1
AGAAGCCGCTAAAAACAGCGACGAAGCGGCATTTGCCGAAATCGTCCGCCGTTATCGCAGCCCGATTACCAACTATCTTTATCGCTTTTTGAACGATTACGAGGAAGCCGTAGATTTAGCGCAGGAAGCATAGAATTCAAGAGTGTTTCCAACGTGCTGAATCAAAATCAGGAAAGTTTTACACCGACTTTTTCCGACTGGTCACTTGTTGGAATAAAAAGTTTTCCGAATACTCAAGAAAAAAAGTTGATTCAGTTTCAAAGTTTCAGATTTGGGCAGAGAGTTCCGATTAGAACTTCAACGGGCGTTGTAAATTACGAACAAATCGGGCTGTCTATTCAAAAAATCAGCTTACCTGAAAATGTTCCGACTGTCGTGGGTAGTTTATCAACCTCAAAGCCGGACGAATTAATGTTTTTAGTTTTGACTGTCAAACCAACCGAGGAATGATTTATCAAACGGAGTTTTTTCAAAACTTTCTGCAACCTTTCGAGCCGCCGTGCGTGTTTCAAAACATCGGCGGCTTTTGTATTGGCTGAGAATATGTTGTAAAAAGATATGCGTGTATGGCTTTGGACAAATTCGAGAAACGGAGTGCGGAGGTGTTGCAAACCATCGTGCCAATTGAAACCTTGTCCGACCATGCGCTGATAGAAGCCGCTAAAAACAGCGACGAAGCGGCATTTGCCGAAATCGTCCGCCGTTATCGCAGCCCGATTACCAACTATCTTTATCGCTTTTTGAACGATTACGAGGAAGCCGTAGATTTAGCGCAGGAAACTTTTGTTCGCGTCTATTTCGCGCTCGAACGCTATCATACGGATTACGCTTTTTCGACTTATATTTACCGGATTGCGACCAATCTGGCAATCAGCGAAATTCGCAAGCGCAAGCGGCGCAAACTTATTTCTTTGACGGGTTTTTTTCAGTATGATAACGAAGAAGAACAGGATTTTCATCCGACCGATGAAAAGCCTCTGCCCGATGTGAATTTGGTTGAAAATGAGCAGAGTAAAACGATTGCGCGGGCGATTGCGGCGTTGCCGGAAAAATATCGCGCTCCGATAGTTTTGCGCGAGATTGAAGAAAAAACTTACGAGGAAATCGCGCAAATTTTAGAACTCGGTTTAGGCACGACAAAATCGCGCATCAGCCGCGCCCGTAGTTTATTGAAAGAAAAATTAAAGAATCAATTTTAAGATAAAAATGAGTAACCAAGATTTACAAAATAAAATCGAAGACGAAATTTTAAGCGTCGAAGACGGAAAAATTCGGCAAATGATAAAAAGTTTGCGAAAAGTGAACGCGCCGAAGGATTTTGATTTTCGGCTCAAAGCGCGAATTGCAAATGCCAGAGCGAGCGATTTCCAGCCGCGATTTTTGCCCGCGCTTCGCTATGTTTTGCCATTGAGCGTGGTTGTTTTGATTTTCGCTTTTGTCGTCTTAAACAGCGTGTATTTTGTTGATAATCAAGCCGTGCCGCAAGTGGCGGAAACCGCTCCGCAAACTCCGGTAGAAAGGCAAACTACGCCGGCTGATAACTTTCCGATTATGCCGGATTTGGCAGCAAACAATACTCAAACCGCGTCAAATAAAAACTTTGCTGTCGATGTTTCAAGTCCGCCGAAAAATAATAAAACACTGATTAGCGACCAAGCAAAACTCGTCGCCGGCAAATCTCCGAAAAAGCCGCAAGCGGAAACGTTGAAAGAGAAAATAATTGATGAAGGCGGCGGTTCACGAGTGAGTGCCGTTAGTCCGCCGATTATTATTACGCCGAAAGGCATTCCTTCAAATGATACAGTTAAAATTTCGCCGAAGGTCGAAAACGCAAATTTTAAAATCGCCGAACAGATACTTTTGCCGCTCGGCATTGAAACCATTTCGGAAAATGGAAAACTGCAGGTTAAAGCGGTTAAACAAAACAGTGTTGCCGAGCGTTCCAGCGTGAAAGTCGGCGATATAATTGAAGCAATTGACGGCGAAAAACTTACCGAGCAGCCGCTTCGCGCCAAGACAATTAAAGAAAGACAAATAACGGTTGTGCGCGATACTCAGAGAATCAAAATTTCCCTGCCTAAGCAGTAATTTAGATTTCTCCGGCTAGAATTTTGTTTTCAAAAGTTCTTTTGCTTTTTTTGTTGATTCTTCATATTCGGGTAAATAATCAGGGTCGGGTTTCATTTGCAAAAGATAATCAATCTGTTTTTTTGCGTCCGCTTTACGGTTAACCTTTAGATATGCTTCCGCTAAATGCAGGCGAATAAGCGAGTTTTCCTTTTCCAATTCCAATGCCTTTTCCAGATATTCCACCGCTTTTTCGGGTTTTCCGCCGGTCAAACCAGTGGCAAGTTCGATTTGCGCTAACACATCATAAGCACTTGCGCCTTGATAAGAAGGCTCGATTTCGATGACTTTGTTCATCGCCGCGCGAATGTCGTCCACGGAAGTCAAACCTTTGGTCAAAGGCGCACGTTTTGCTTGTTCACCGAGATTTGCGCCATGCCAAAAATAACCGTCGGGTTTGTTTGGCTCAATCCGCGAAGCGATTTTTCCCGCCTTAACTCCGTCCTTAAAAGCCTTTTCGCTTTCTTCTTCCTTTTCCGTTTGCTTGCCGAGAAAATAATTGTATTTGGCGAATTTCCATTCGACTTCGTAATTTCGATTGTCGGGATTTCGCGCCGCCGCAAGCAGTTTTATGCATTCGCGCAACTTGGATAAATCTTCGTGCTGTCGGCAAATATTGTCGGTGTTTGCGATAATTTCCGCCGTCGGAATGGTTTCTTTTGGTTTTGCTGTTTCATCGGTTACTTGGCTTGACTTGGCGCAAGAACTGAAAAAAGCTGCCGAAAACAAAATCATCAGTAAAAAGCTAAGTTTAATCATAATTTTATTAAACATTGTCATATTTTGGTAAATTGTTTCCGATGCTCTGGTTTTTGGATGATTGAAATTACCCAAAACACTTAAATTTTGTTATATTTTATCTCTTTATATTAGAATAATTTCTACTT
>MWZA01000013.1 GCA_002050455.1 Acidobacteria bacterium 5-1
GAATTACAAAACCCAACGCCAAGTCAATCAAACCGGAAAAAGTCGCCGCCGTCGGCACAATCAGGCGCGGAAAATAGATTTTCGTAACCAGATTCGCGTTGCCGACCAAACTGTTGCTCGCCAAAGTTACGGAATTATTGACATACAGCCAAACGAGCAAACCACTCAACGCAAACAGCGGATACGGAACTTGGAGAGATTCAAAACGCGCAAATTGGCTGAAAATAACGGTAAAAATCGCGGTTGTCAAAACCGGCTGCAAAATAGCCCACAAAACCCCGATTGCCGTTTGTTTGTAACGCACTTTGACATCGCGCCACGTCAAAAAATAGAGCAGTTCGCGGTAGTTCCAAAACTCGCGCCACGCGAAAAGATTTTGCCAGTTTGACGGCTCGATTTTCGTGATTTCGGTTTGGGACGGAAAATTTTCCAAATTTGCCTTCATTCGATTTCCAACTTCTCAAAACGCCGCGAATAATTATTTTTTTTTAATTTGCGTTTCGCTTCGACGATGGACATCGGAACGCCCAACCGCACTAAAAATTTTGCCAACTCAAAATTTGAATTTGCGCCGCGCCAATTTTCCCGTGCCAGATTCCACGCCTGCATTTTGTTGCCGTGCCGGAGTAAATCACGTGCGTAATGAAACTTTGTGGCGGTTTGCGCCCGGCTCAATTCATTTTCGCTCACGCCGAGAAGATTAAAGTTTCGTCGCTGCGCTTCAAGAACTTCTTTGAGCATCAGCAGCAAATCTTTGCTCGTATTGTAACTGTGATGCCGCCAGACGGAAAGCACTTGTTCATCAAAAGCAAAATCGCCGAGCGCGGCGAGTTTCAGATACATTTCATAATCTTCGAGCCTCGAAGTTTCGTTCCAGCGAACTTTTTCTAAAAATTTCCGCCGGTAAAAAACCGTCGAACTAATTGGTGCAAGCCCTTGCACGAGCATCGGACGCGCATCACCGTTTGGATAATCCGCCCATAATTCTTTGTAATCAACTGAACAATTGATAATTTCATCAGTTTCGTTAATAAAAAATGCGTGTCCATAGCCTAAAACGGCGGTTTTATATTTTTCTAAAAGTTTGGCGCGTTCCGCCAAAAATTCGGGAAGCCAAAGGTCGTCCGAGCCGAGATAAGCGAAAAATTCCGTGTCGCAATGAGAAAAACCTTCGTTGAGTGTAGCGCAAAGTCCGCGATTTTCGCGCACGATGAGTTCCGAATCAAACGGACAATCGTTTAAAACCTTTTCGACAGCTCGCGGCGAATCATCTTTTGAGCCGTCATCAATCACCAGAAGTTTCGATGGCTTTAACGTCTGTTTGATGATAGATTTTAGACAGCGTTCGACAAACGGCGCGTGATTGTAAGATGGAACGAAAGTGAAAACATCGGACATATGGCTATTATAAATTTAATAGCACAAAGTCCAAAACCAGCGCGCCGGAAAATATTTGTAATGAAAGTTCTTTACTTACTTGATTCATTGAATCGCGGCGGAATCGAAGTTTTATGCGTAGATATATGCCGCAATGCACAAGCCAACGGTTTGGATTTGATGGTTGCAGCAACCGGCGGCGGCGATTTGGAAGCAGATTTTCGGGAAAGCAGAGTCGAATTTATTCGGCTCACGCGACGTTTGCCGATTGATTTAGCGGTTGTCGCTAAACTTAGAAAAATCATTCACGAGCGAAAAATTCAGATTGTCCACACCTATCAAGCGGTTGAAGGAATTCACGCTTATCTTGCTTGTTTCGGAACAAACGTGAAAACGGTTTTGTCGCATCAAGGCTTTGTCGCCGACAAAAAAAATCGTCTTACGCTGCGCTTTTTACTGCCTCGCGTGGCGATGAATGTCGTTATCAGCCAAGGGCTTCGGCGTTGGTATGAAAGCCAAATAAAGTTAAAATTTTCCGACAACGTAAAAATTATTTATAATGGCGTGGACAAAAAGCGGCTCGTGTGGCACGGCGAAACTCTCAAAGGAGAACTCGGTTTGCCTGCCGACGTTTTGCTTTTCGGAATGATTGCCAACTTTTACCGCGACCCGCGCAAAGACCAGTTGACCGTGTGCCGCGCTTTGCCGAAAATCTTTGCTGAAATTCCGAATGCTTATTGCGTGTTTGTCGGCAAAACCGAAGCGGGCGCGGAACACAAATTCACTGAATGCGCCCGCTTTTGTCGGAAAAATAAAATTGACAACCGGGTCTTCTTTTTAGGCGGACGTGCCGACGTGCCGAAGATTTTGAAATCGCTTGATATTTTTGTGTTTTCTTCCATCCACGAAGGTCTCGGAATTGCCGCTTTGGAAGCGATGCTGACGAATGTGCCGTGCGTTTTGTCAGACATCGAACCGTTTCTGGAGATTTCGGAAAATGGGAAATACGCGAAAATTTTTCCTGTGCAAAATGCTGAGATTTTAAGCGAAAAGATTTTAGAACTTTTTAAAAATAGAGGTATGCGCGAAAATTTGGCAAGCCGCGCTTTTGATTTTGCGACGGAAAATTTCAGCATCGAAGCGCATTTAAGAGAATTAAAAAAACTTTATGATTCGATTTTATAAAAAGATTTTTAATTTCAGCAAAAATCAGAAAATCATAAAAGCATCGAACGCCCAACTCGATTGTCCGTTGCAAATTACCTGATGCCAACGCCCTGTTGTTTCCCCGCTATTTGACGGTTTCGGACAGCCAAGCACTGTAACCGTCGCGCCGTGCGGAATTTTTGCAATCCGGAGGAAAATCAAATCTTTCTCATTCAAATTGCTCGATAAATCTATTACAATAGTTTAGAAATAACTTTTAATTTAGAGTTTGCATTAAACCAGCACAGGAGAAACAAGCCAAATGTTAGAAGAAACCGC
>MWZA01000017.1 GCA_002050455.1 Acidobacteria bacterium 5-1
ATGCTTACGGCTACGTCAACCGTTGCGTCTGGATGCAGTTTTACAACAATAACTTCTGGACGCACGGAACTACGGTCAGCACCAAGTGCCGAACTACCAATAAATATCTTTCTGACTCGGAGTTCACGAACGGTGAGATTTGGTCTAACTCAAGCGGTACTGACGGCTTGTTATACGCCATCCCGCGACCGACTTATATGTGGGACAACTGGTCATGGGGCAATAGGTGGGGAAACCATAACTATCGGGGATACGCGCCGGCTGGCACCTATTTTAAGATTCGCTACACTACATCGGACGGCGGCGGAGTGATGGTACGACCGTGCGGCTTCACAGGAGCGGGCGGCGCGCTCGAATGCTACTCCGACTGGTTCTTTATTCAGCGGTCTTCTTTATAAGCAGTTCGGCATCACTCGTTTTTTGAGCTTGGTACGAAAAATGAGTGATGCCAATGATTCTTTTGGCTGGTATTTTGCGTTAAGACGACCGGCAATATATCCAATTTTGGAGGCGAGAAACGGCGAATGCACCCGAACGATGGGCTAATCGAAAATTTCTACACATCCTTTCAAAAATTGGATGCCGAAGCGATGATCCGCTGCTATCATCCCGACGTTCGTTTTTCCGATCCGGTCTTCCCGAATTTGTCCGCAGCGGAAGCCGGTGCTATGTGGAGAATGTTATGTTCGCAAGCCAAAAACTTTGAGGCGACATTTGCCGATGTTCAGGCGAACGAGCGAACGGGAAAAGCGCATTGGGAAGCCCGATATGATTTTTCCGCAACCGGGCGGCGAGTTCATAACCGGATTGATGCGGAATTCGAGTTTCAAGACGGGAAAATCATTAAACACACCGACACCTTCAATTTTTGGAAATGGAGTTCTCAGGCGTTAGGTCCGGTCGGATTGCTTTTGGGTTGGACACCGATGCTTCGCAAAAAAGTTCAAAAACAGGCTGGCGAACGCTTAACAAGATTTATAAATTCGTAGATGATGTTCAAATTTAGACTTTTGTTTATTATTTCTCTGCTTCTCGCCTTTTTTCCGGCGAAACCGGTTGTTATTTTTGCCGCGACGGAAACGGTGAGAATCGAATTGGTCAACAACCAGCCCTTTCCGGTGCGAATGCCAATTGCCGTCAAGAATGGAAATTTGAACGGCGGAACTTGGAAAACATCGGACGGCAAAGCGGCGCAAAAAGACGGCGACAGTTTAGTTTTCATCGCGGATTTGCCTGCTTCGTCCACGCAGAATTTCAAACTGCAAAATGGTTCAAATTTCAAAACGGCGAATAAACTTTTTACTCTCAATCCGACCGAAAACGGCGTTGCGCTCAAGTTTGCGGGCGTTGAACTCGGACGGCTTTCGTGGGACATAATTTTCCGCGATTCAAAACCCGAAGAGTTAAAAGGCGTGCCGTTTTCAACCAAAGAAGATTTTGCCGCCGCGTTTCAGCCAATTTCCATAAAATTTGAAAAAGCTGCGGAAGGCGCGGTTTTCGACGTTTGGCGCGGAACTGTCGAAGAGAAAGGCTTGCAATTTTCGATTGAGCTTCGCGCTTTTCACAACGGATTTTTGGACATTAGTTCGGAACTTAAAAACGTCGGCGCGGCGAAAACTGAAAATGTTTACACGGCGATTTTGACGCGCTGGCAGCAGCCGAAAAACGTCGAGCGTTCGGTTTCCTATGACAACCGGATTAAAAAATTGGGCGAAAATGACTGGACAAATTTTCGGGTCGGCGAAAGCCGCAACTGGTATGTTCAGCATGGCGTTGATTGGTTAAAAACTAATTTTGCGAAAAGCATTTCCGCCGCTTGGTTCAATGATTTTTCGCAATCTTTTACAGTTCATCAAGACGCGACGGCGAAACGAAAGGCGCGTTGGGTTGGCGCGAACATTCCGCAAATCGGTTTTGAAGTGCAAACTGCCGGAGACGATGTTTATTCGCTGACCGAAATCGCTCGTTCCAACTTAAAATCTTACGCCGAGCGACTCGAAGACAATCGTTTAATGCCGCGCGGCGAAAGCGTTTCTTTTACGTCGCGGCTCGCTTTTAATAAATCATCTTTAACCGACGAGCAAGCGGACAATATGTTTGTCGCTTACACTTCCTACGCCGAACAGAAAACATCAGCCGATAAAATTAAATATTCGATTGGCGTTCCTTCCACACGCTTTGGCACAAATTATTTTCCTTATTCAACGCTTGGCGAAAATTTCGATATAAAAAAACTGCCCGGAATGGACAGAGACGGTTATTGGACTTTAGCCGCCGACACGGTGAACAAATGGCAGCTTTTCGCCGATGACATCCGGCGCGATTTACGCATCGCCAAAACGCTCGGCTTTGAACTGATTCGTCTACACCATCTCGAATTGCTCAACGCAATAGATAAAGAAAAACGCTTTGAATATCTCGATTTCTTTTTCGGCGAACTGCGGAAATTAAAGCTGAAAGCGTTAATTGATGCGCGAATTTCCGCCGAAGAAACAGCAGAACTTGTTAGGCGTTATCGAAACGAAATTGACGGCGTGGAAGTGGATAACGAAGTCTTGATTTTCGGAATTAACGACGACGCGCCGGATTATTGGAGACGGGTTTATGCGGCGGTCAAAAAAGTTGCATCGGAAATTCCCGTGCATCTGACGGCGCACACCAACACGGGCGCGTTTGACCGTTTGGAGAAATTGGGCGTGAAATCTGACCGCATCGGGCAACACGCTTACGC